>JBFFCW010000178.1:0-7628 GCA_041559695.1 Desulfobacterales bacterium | reverse complement strand
CACTCGAATAAAGGACTACACCCAGCGGCTTGAAGAGAAAACCGGTCAGCTCGATCGGGCCCACCAGCAAACACACACTTCATTTACCATTGCCCGGGAAATCGGTGCGTTGACCCATTTAAAGGATGTTTGCACTTATTTGATCAAAAAACTGCAACGAATTGTCACCTGTAAGGATCTGTGTATGTTGATATTCAGCAGCAATGGCGACAATATCTTCCTACATACCGCGAAGGAATCCAGAACGCTGGATATGGCCGCTGCGCAAAGGGCGGCTGCGCTTGTTTCCGGTTCAGACCAATCCAAATTTGTTAAGATCGAACCAGCCAACACCGCATTTTTACCCCTTGAATTTAAAACCGCACAAGATCTGGCCGTTTTCCCGCTGCGCAGTGAAAATCAAATTCAAGGGGCGCTGCTGATCGCTTGTCCCGGAAATTGTAACTGCCTCACCAAAGAGCTGGACATTATTGATCTGATTTTGAACCAGACTGCCGGCACTATTCGTCGCTCGGCTATCCATGAAGAAGAGATCCGCGAGCTGAAAACCCGTATCGAACACACGGCTGAATTCAGCGGGCTGGTTGGCAAAGATCCAAAGATGCAAAATATGTATCGGTTAATTGAAGATATCGCGCCTACCGATGCCACGATTCTTATTCAGGGAGAAAGCGGGACCGGTAAAGAGCTGGTCGCCCGGGCCATTCATCGGCAGAGCCCACGAAAGGATCAGCCGTTTGTCGTGATCAACTGCTCGGCCTATCCGGCCACCCTGCTGGAAAGCGAACTCTTCGGTCATGAAAAAGGCGCCTTTACCGGTGCCATTCGACAAAAATTCGGACGTTTTGAACAAGCAGACGGCGGTACCGTATTTTTAGATGAAATCGGCGAAATTGAGCCTTCAGCCCAGATCAAGCTGCTGCGGGTCTTGCAGAGTCAAAAATTCGAACGTGTCGGCGGAGAAGAGAAACTCAAGGTCGATGTTCGCATTCTCGCCGCCACCAATAAGGATCTCATTCAAGAAGTCAAAAACGGAACCTTTCGTGAGGACCTTTTTTATCGTCTCAATGTTATTCCTATCCACCTGCCGCCGTTGAGAAAACGGCGCAATGATATTCCGCTGCTGGCGCGTCATTTTTTATCCATATTTGCTGTCGAACAGCATAAAGAAATCCAAAATTTCAGCTCGGAGGCCATGCGGCTGCTTCTGGATTACCCCTGGCCGGGCAATGTTCGCGAACTGGAAAACAGCATTGAGCACACCGCCGTTTTGGCCAAACGAAGCAAAGTCGAAATTTCGGATCTGCCCTCTGCCATTCGGGCTGCCTCTCCGTCTCTTGCTTCGGAAGCCCCGGGGACGATCGTTGAAAATGAGAAAAAATTGCTCCAGGAAGCTTTGGAGGAAAACGAATGGAACAAGAAAAAGGCTGCCTTGCAGCTGGGGATCAGTCGCAGCACGCTTTATGAAAAAATCAAAAAATATCAGATTCATAAACCGACGATTCATTAACAAGTGGCGCTGCAACAAATACCACAATATGGCATTCAAGCTCGGATTTGCTTCGCGGGAATGTCATTAATTGAAGCTTGCACGAAAAGTCTTAAGAACATGAATAAGACCGAATTTAAAAAATATCGAAAGCGTCTGGACAAAACCCAAAAACAAATGGCCGAATTGCTCGGTACGTCGCTGAAAGCCATTCACAGCTACGAGCAGGGCTGGCGGAATGTACCCGTGCATGTCGAGCGCCAGTTCTTTTTTCTGCTTTCCAGATTCGAACGAAAATCCAAAAGCAACAAGCCCTGCTGGACGGTTAAAAAATGCACGCCTGAACAAAGGCGCCAGTGCCCGGCCTGGGAATTCTCATCCGGCGACCTCTGCTGGTTTATCAATGGAACCGTCTGTGACGGAATCAGCCAAAAGAATTGGAATGAAAAAATGAAGATCTGTCGATCGTGTCAGGTTTTCCGTTCGATATTATAATAGCAAGTTTCCCTCCCCAGGGCTTTCCCCGGTAAGGGGAGGGCCTTTTTTTATAAAATTGATGGGCTTCACGCAAAGACCCCAAGTTACGTTAAAATGATTTATTAAAAAGCTTTCATTTAGGGATTTCAGCAGACTTGCGCGAGGTGGGAAAAGGTATAAATGTCATGAAAGAAAATAAATTTAAAGATAAACGACTCAATTTGTCCGAGGTATTGCCATCGGTCGTGCAACGGATTTTAACATCTTGCAACACCGAAAAATGTTTCCAGCATCTGGATTCAAGTCCAGTTCCGGCCAGAGAGGCCGTTGCTCACATTATCCATAAGGCCCGACGCATCCTTTTCCCGGGTTATTTTACCCAAAATGTAACGGCACCCTCAAACCTGGAATTTTGCCTGAAAGAAGAGATGACCGCACTTGATAAAGAACTTTCAAACCAGATTATTTTAGCGAACCAGCATGATTGCCTGCGTTACGATCAACCCTGTGCCGCATGTGAGGAGTCGGGCCGCACAAAGGCGCTTGAGTTCATACAAACCTTGCCGAGACTCAGAGAAATCCTGGCCGCCGATGTGCGGGCCGCTATGGAGGGCGATCCGGCAGCCAAAAACTATGATGAGATTATAACGAGTTACCCGGGTCTTTTTGCGATTACCGTTCAGCGAATCGCCCACGAACTCTACAAGTTGCCGGTACCCCGGTTGCCGCGGGCCATGACGGAGTACGCCCACAGCTTTACCGGTATTGACATCCATCCCGGTGCCAGAATCGGGAAAAGCTTTTTCATTGATCACGGCACCGGCGTAGTGATCGGGGAAACCACTGAAATCGGAAATCGAGTTAGACTATATCAGGGGGTTACTTTAGGCGCGCTCTCAATGCCGAAAGAAGCCGTTGAACGTTTTCGCGATAAAAAGCGGCATCCCACCATCGAAGACGATGTGATCATTTATTCTAATACGACCATATTAGGCGGAGATACCGTTATCGGTGCACGTTCAACCATCGGCGGGAATGTCTGGATCACACAGAGCGTGCCACCGGACACCAAAGTATATTTAAAAAAACCCGAGCTGGTCTATTCCGAAAACGGCCACAAGCTATCTGACAAAGAGCGAACGAAGAGGATTGCTCAGTTGGATACCGATCGAACGACGGGTGTTGAATGCTGAAAAAGTCCGATACAACTGTGTTTTGCCCACAAAACTGTGTCCGGAATCCGTACATTATTAACTTGCTAATATTATTATAAATTATAAATATCGCTGATTTTTATGTCTGGGAACCATACAGATTCCTGAAAAGCTATTTTTGCATTTCAATGCCGGCCGCAATTAATTTTCATTCCAGCGTCTCTTTTCTGAAATTATTTTTTTTGGCATATTCAAATACTTAACGCCTATCCGATCTAACATATTCCTTCCCCTGTAAAATTGGATAAAAGAAGCGCAAGGTTTGGCATGACCATTGCTCTGATTATGCTCCGATGTGGTATTGGGGGGGGCATGAATTCCTTCTTTCCGTCCAGATTTTATGCTTACAAGAATATATGAAATATTCCCGGGGCCCGAAGCGAATGCAAAAATCAATTTTGGTGCTGGATGCAGATAGAGATCAATGTCGGCAGCTCTGCGAACTGCTGGAAAAGGGTCAATTTAAGGCAACTCCATTATTTTCGACCCATAATTTGGAAAAAAACATCGAAGATACCGGATGCCAGGCAATTCTCTGGGACATCGACACCGTTACGGCAGACAATCGAACGGTTAGGGATCTTACCCTAAAATTCCCAGGCGTCTATTTTTTTTGCATGTCCAAACACCCGTTTCACCCGGAGCTGAAAGACGCAATCTGCTACCATATTTATGCCTGTATCAACCGGCCGATCGATCCGGACGAACTATTTTACTGGTTAAAATCGATCGATGATGACGAACCCAGTTCAACCGAATCCTCGAGCAATTAATCTACACAAGGGTGGTTAAATTAAGAATTGCAGGAAAGGAATTATTAAAACTAAGGGAGGGCTTATGAAAGAAAACAAAACCAAAAGAAAAACGATGATGAAAGACCTTTTTGATGACATCAAAGTCACAAGAAGATCTTTCATGAAAAGCGCCTCGGCGGCAACCGGCAGTGCGGTTGTACTGGGTACGACTTTCAAACCCACGCTGAGAGCTCTGGCGGAAGCCAGTGAGACCAGCGCCGGTGGCGCCGGGACATGGGAATCGGCCACCTGTCAGGGATGTACGTCCTGGTGCTCCGCACAGGTGTATGTCGTCGACGGAAGGGCGGTAAAAGTCCGGGGAAATCCGAATTCGAAGGTCAATGGAAGTGCGGGTTGTCCGCGATCCCATCTGGCGTTGCAGCAGATATATGACCCCGATCGCATCAAAACCCCGATGAAGCGCACCAATCCTAAAAAGGGGCGCAACGAGGATCCACAATTTGTTCCCATCTCCTGGGATGAGGCCCTCAACACCATCGCCGACAAGATTATGGAGCTTCGAAACAACAACGAGACCCACAAGTACATGCTCATGCGCGGCCGTTATACCTACATGCGAGATGTCCTCTATGACCGCATGACCAAAATCATCGGCTCGCCCAACAACATTTCCCACAGTGCGATCTGCGCCGAAGCGGAAAAATTCGGCCCTTACTACACAGAGGCGTACTGGGGTTACCGGCAGTATGATGTTAAAAGGGCCCGGTATATTCTATTATGGGGCGCCGACCCCCTGGCCGCCAACCGGCAGGTATCTTACTATTCTTCTGCCTGGGGAGATGCGATTGATTCTGCCACGATTGCAATTGCCGAACCCCGGCTTTCGGCCACCGCAGCCAAGGCCGATGAGTGGCTGCCGGTCAAACCCGGCAGCGACGGTGCACTGGCGGTGGCCATTGCTCACATTTTGCTCACCGAAGGGCTGTGGTACAAAGACTTTGTCGGCGATTTCATTGACGGCGAAAATCGCTTTGTGGCCGGACAATATGTTGATGCGGAAATGTTCGAAGAAAAACACACCAACGGCATTGTCGCGTGGTGGAACCTGGAGCTGAAGGACAAAACAGCGGAGTGGGCTGCAAAAATAACCGGCGTGCCGGCTGAGCAGATCAAGCGGGTCGCTGTCGGTTACGGCCAGGCGGCACCCCACGCCATTTCCTGGCTGGGCGGCGGGCCCTGCATGCAGGTCCGCGGCGCATACGCCAGCATGGCGGTGCATGCCTTAAACGGCATCGTCGGGGCGGTGGACAATATCGGCGGCACCCTAACGAGCAACAAAGAATACACCTCAAAGTTTCCGAAACCCGATGACTTTATGGATGAGATTGCCAAAACGGGTAAAAAGCATGGAAAAATAGACCATCGCGGCCGGTTGGAGTTTCCCGCGCTGAACAAAAAGCCCGGTGGAGGCGTGGTCACCAACAATGCGGCCGACGGCATCCTGAACGCGGACCCCAATGAAATAAAGGTGGCGATTGGGTACATGAACAACTTTACCTTCTCCTGTCCGCAGCCTGAACGCTGGGAGCGTGCCCTGGCCAAGATACCGTTTCTGGCGCACATCACCACCAACGCTTCCGAGTTTTCCTGGTTTGCCGATATCGTGCTGCCCGACACCCATCACATGGCTGAAAAATGGGGCTATGTCAAATCGATCGGCAACGGATACCGGCAGGTGACGCTCATGCATCCGATTGTCGAGCCGGTGTGGGAATACCAGACCGATGAGACCGAAATCCCCTGGCTGATTGCCGAAAAACTGAATGAAAAAGGTTTTAGCAATCTGCTCGACCACTACAAAACCTACAAAGATCCGGAGACCGGCAAAGCTCCGACCAACGAAAAAGAATTTGCGCTGTATTCCCTTAAATATGCCACCCAGAATCTGTGGGATCCGGCCAAATACAAAGGCGGCGACAAATTCAACGGCTGGGAGGATTTCGTCAAAACCGGCGTCTGGAATTCCGACCCCTATCCGTATCGCAAACGCTGGGGCAAAATGAAAACAAAAACCACAAAGTTTGAATTCTACAGCGAGACCCTCAAGGACGTTCTTGGACAGCATGCTGAAAAGCATAACACGACCGTCGACAATGTTCTGGAGGTCTGCAACTACCAGGCGCGCGGGGAAATGGCCTTTATTCCCCATTATGAGGAGCCGTTTATTGCCGGAGATGAAAAAGAGTATCCGTTCATCCACGTGGATCACAAATCCAGGCTCAACCGCGAGGGCCGCTCGGCCAACTGCACCTGGTATTATGATTTTAAAGATGTCGATCCCGGTGATGTGGCCTGGCAGGATGTGGCCAAGATCAATCCCCAGGACGCAAAGGGGCTGGGCCTTAAGGATGGAGACAAAATTAGACTGACATCACCGTCCGGAAGCCTGACCTGTACGGCAAAATTGTGGGAAGGCGTCCGACCCGGCACGGTCGCCAAGTGTTACGGTCAGGGCCACTGGGCCTATGGCCGGGTGGCGTCCATAGAATTCGGCAAGATACCCCGGGGTGGCAGCAGCAATGACCTGATCCCGGCCCAATACGATCGTTTGAGTGGCAGCACGGCGTATTATGCGACCACCCGAATTAAAATTGAAAAAGTTTAGGAGGTGAACCTATGCCTAGATATGCCATGGTAATTGATTTACAGCGATGTGTCGGGTGCGGCGCCTGCAGCATAGCCTGCAGAAACGAAAACAATGTGCCCGACGGCATCTACTGGTCCAACAAAATCACTGAAACCCGGGGTACGTTTCCCAATGTGCGCTACCATTATATTCCGACGCTTTGCAATCACTGCGGAAATGCACCTTGTGTCAGAGGCTGCCCGACAAACGCCATGCACAAACTGGACAACGGCATCACCATGCATGATCCCGACAAGTGCATTGGCTGCAAGTACTGTGAATTTAACTGTCCGTATGGGGTGATCTACTTTAACTGGCGCAAGCCCCATCAATTCTGGCGCGATGACAAAGCCTTGATCAAAGGCGCCACGAGCGCGCCAGCGGAAGAGGCCAAAAAAGTGGGCGCCAAAGTGGTTCCCTACTACAACCCTGAAAGAGATGAGACCCTGCCGGGAATCCGACCCAAAGGCGTGGTGGAAAAATGCACCTTTTGCGACCACCGTGTCAAAAAGGGGCAGTTGCCCTATTGTGTCGAAGCCTGTCCGGCGGACGCGCGTATCTTCGGTGACCTTTCCGATCCCAAAAGTCAGGTCAGCGTTCTTCTGGGAAAATTTCGCCCGTTCCGTTTACGGGAACAAATCGGCACCGAACCCCATATCTTCTATATCAGAGATTTCAACCCGGCCCATTACCAGCCGACTAAAGGAGGTGTTTAAATGAGCGAGAAAAAAGGATTATACGGCACTTGGCTCGTGGTGCTCGGTATCGCGATCCTGCTTGGATTATATGCCGCCATAAGGCTTTTCGTCCAGGGCCATTACCTTTTTAATACCAATGATGTCCTTATCTGGTCGTTGCCTTTGGGCGTCTATATATTTCTGGCCCTTACCAGCTCCGGCCTGACCCTTCTGGCCGGAATTCCGCTGGTGCTCAAGGTCAAAAAATATGAACCCTTTGCCAAACGCCTGGTGTTTTTAGCCATCGCCACGCTGTTGGGTGGTTTCGTG
>JBFFCW010000177.1:0-7647 GCA_041559695.1 Desulfobacterales bacterium | reverse complement strand
GCGTGTCGGATTCCAAAAATTCATCTACGCTGCCCCCCAGCACATAGGCACGGGGAAATCGGTTGTTGCGGGTAACAACGGCCTTAAAAAGACCGGATTGCCGCATGTCGCGGGCCAAGAAATAAGTGACGAGTTCCGCGGGATTCGCCTGCCACTTATGATAGTCATAAGCCGCCCTTTTGTATGCGTCATCGCGGTAGATGATTTTACGCGTGTTATAAATGGGGGAAATGCTGAACAACTCCACTTTGATGACATGTGAAACGGGCTGGTGGTCGCCCATGCGGGGCGGGTCGTATTCCAGGCTGTAATACTCAATTTTACTGCGGGGCTGCTTAAAATCGAGGCAGCCACTTAAGGGCAATGTGAGACCCATCAATAAAATGAGAATTAATTTATCACGTGTCATCGATCTTCTCCCGTTATTGATTGCCGATATCCGTATCGAGGTTGCGGGGCTTCGGCGGCTCACCGAAAAGCAATTGTGACGGATGGTCGGCCAGCAGTTCCATCAGCTGGTTTAAGTTGTCACTGGCCAATTCCAGATTCTGCGCAGCGACCACCAGATGCTGCATCAGTTCAGATATGGACGCATCGGTTCCGCTGACCAGCGACGTGCCCTTATTCAAAAGGATATTGGCGTTTTCCATGGCCCGGCTAAAATTATCCAGGGCGGTTTTAACCGTTTCCTCTTTACCGATGACGATACCCTGCACACGAGAGAGAGTGCGGTCGGCTTTGTCCAGCAGGCTGTTCAGCTCCTGGCCCGCAGTATCGGCTGCAGCTAAAATTTTATCCCATCTTTGGTCTTTCAGGATGTGCTCCATTTTCTCAAAAGAAGAATTTATCGTTTGAGAAATGCGTTCCACATCGGCATCATCAACGCTTTGATTAAGATTGTCCAGGGTCGCTTTAATTTTACCTGAAATTTCCTCAAGGTCCAGTGCTTTTATCTGGTTCAGGATCGCATCGAAGCCGCCGATTAATCCTTTTATTTCAGATGGTTTTGAGGCAATGATCGGATACTCTGAAGGAAAGCTCAGGGGCGGTGACTGATCCGGTTCACCCGCTCTTTTTTGATCCAGTTCTACGAACATGCTTCCGGTAATTCCGACTGATTTCAACTGGGCCACGATATTCTGATCGAGCTTCTGGCCGGATTCTATTTTTAAAATGACTTTGATGAGTTTTGAATCCGGCGCCACGCCGATGCTCTCGACGCGACCGGTAAAGACGCCCCGGTATTTTACCGGCGAATCAACATCCAGGCCCTGAACGGACTCATCAAAATAGGTGACGTAAAACCGGCCTTTTTGCAAAAAGCGCGACATGCCCAGCCAGATGATGACCAGTATCGCCAGGGTAATTCCCATGGCGACAAACATTCCGACGGCAAATTTGGTTTTCTGGGTGGCCATTAAGGCCCATCCTTTCCATTCAAAAGTGAATTTTCTCCGGGCAGACGATTAAAGAATTGTTTCACAAATGGGTTGCGGCTTTGATCCCTCAAATATTTCGGATCGCCATCGGCGATAATACCCCGGGTGCTTTTGTGCAGCATGATCACGCGACTGGCCACGGCAAAGATGCTTTCAAGCTCATGGGTGATAAGGATCATGGTGGTTCCCAAACTTTGATTGAGATGAATAATCAGTTTGTCCAGTTCGGCGGAGGTGACCGGATCCAGCCCGGCAGAGGGCTCATCAAAAAACAGAATCTTGGGGTTGAGCGCCATGGCCCTTGCCAGCCCGGCTCTTTTTTTCATCCCGCCGCTGATTTCAGATGGCAAATGATTTTGATAACCATCCAGATTTACCAGATTGAGCTTCATCTTAACCAGATGATCCACAGATTCTCTGGACAAATCCGTGTATTCTAAAATCGGCAAAGCCACATTTTCGGCCACCGTCATCGATCCGAACAAGGCGGCACTCTGATAAAGGACACCGACTTTTCTGAGTATCTGCTGCAAAGCGTCTTCATCACATTCGGAAATGTCATCACCGTCGATGAAAATTTTGCCGGAGGCGGGCCGATGAAGTCCTAAAAGGTTTTTAAGCAAAGTGCTTTTTCCGCTGCCGCTGCCCCCCAAAACAGCAAATATTTCACCTTCAAAAACATCAAATGAAATCCGATCAAGGATTATATCGTCACCGTATCTGGCGACCAAATTCTTAACCTGAATGACGGTTTTTCGATCCATCAGTCCTGTCTCATCCCCAGTAACGCAGTATGACGGCAAAAACGGCATCGGCCAGTATGATTAAAAAGATGCTGCTAACAACAGCCGATGTGGTCGCCTGCCCCACCTCGGCAGCGCCGCCCCTGACCTGAAACCCCCTCAGGCAGCCAATTCCGGCAATCAGCAGTGCAAAAACAGCCGTTTTTAAAAAACCCCAAAAGACATCAAAAAGGGTTAAGGTTCTCAACGTTTGGGCCATATAAGCATTGGCCGTCAGATCCAGCATCAATACCCCGACCACCAGACCGCCCATTATGGCAAACAGATCCGAAAACAGGGTCAGTATGGGAACGGTAATCACGGATGCAAGAATTTTGGGCACGGCCAGAAAACGGGTCGGGTCAAATCCCATGGTAAACAGGGCATCGACTTCATCGGAAATTTTCATGGTCCCGATTTCGGCCGCAAACGCTGAACCCGACCGGCCGGCTACGATGATGGCCGTCATAATCGGCCCCAGTTCGCGGACCATGGACAGGCTGACAAGGGATGCCACATAGATATTGGCCCCAAATTGCTGCAGTTGAACCGAAGACATAAAGGCCATGATCAACCCCAGTAAAAAACTGATCAGACCCACAATGGGCAGAGCATCCACCCCGACTTTTTTCATAGAGGATAAAATATCATCTAATCGCAGCGAGCGGGGGTGCAAACAAGCGTGGATCAGAGATAAGCAGACAGACCCGACAAAAGAGAAAATAAAATCTAGATCTGCTACCTGACCAAAGACAGCTTCGCCCAGGCGAACAAACAGGTTCGGGGAGGGTTTGTGGGAAAGTTCAGCGGGTTCCCCTAATGTATCATATTTGAGGATCGTGAGGATCTCTTTGACTCTCTGGTCAGCGCCTTTGAGGTAAAGGCGGCTTTTCTGCCGGGCCATCAAATTATTTAATTCGACCAGAACCAGCGCTCCAAAATCATCCAGATAGGTTACCTTCTCAAGATCAACGGTCAACGCGGCAGGCAGTGGGGGCTTTAAAATGGATTTGATGCCGGCAATGGTTTCGGCTGCCGTGGCTGCATCCATGCGGCCCTGGATGTGAAGCGTTTTAGCCCCATCATCACCGTTTGAGACTTCGTAGCGGCAGGATTGTAAGTCTTTTGCGTTACGCATCACTCAAGGCTTATCAAATTGGAGTTTTGTTAAATTTTTGACATCAACGCCATAGATGTTCATCAACGAATTCATATCCATTTGAAAGACCAGCCAGCCCATAAATTCGTTGGCTTTGTAAAGTTCAAAGGCGATCTCGATGCCTTTTTTGCCCATGGGATGGCCCTCTTCGGTACGGTAAACAGTGAGAACTTTGTGCAGAGAGTCTTCACTTCCCTGAAATGCTATGGCCCCATAACTGCTTCCGATCATGGCGTCAGCAGAAATATTTGCCTTTGTTGAGTAAGCGCTCACCACCTTGCGGTCCCTATCCAATAAGACCAATCCGGTATAGGGAATTGCAGTCGTATGCGGAATATTGAACAATTTTTGCAGTGCCTGGCGGATTGCGTTTTGGTTTTCTTTGCCGAGAAGCTCAGATAGCCACGAGTTGAGCAGAAAATAGTCTTTGGCCAGAAGGTTGCCGAGTTCCTTTTGTCTTAAATCTACGGCCTGGTGGCCTTTTGAATAATACGGATACCCCAGAAAAATCATTGCTGTCAAAAAGCTGATTAAGACAAATGCCGAAATAAGCCAAATAAATGTACGCTTATACTTTTTCTCCAATCTCCTGGTGGCGGTAACATCGCGACCCAATGAGAGGACACCCTGGAAGTTGTGATGGCCGTCGTAGAGGACGGTGAAGCTTGTCGATATACAGCGTATGCCTTTCCGAGGGTGCTTGATGTCAAAAACTTTTTCTTTGGTCGAATATTGGGTCTGAACTTCTTCTAAAAAATTTTTGTATTCGTCCGGTTTGACGTAGATTTCATCGACATTGGTGTCGCGCATCTGCTGCCAGTCCCGCCCATATAGCCTTTCAGCAGCCGCATTCCAAACCAGGATGCGGCCGGCCTTATCCGTCACAATAACGGCGTCCGGCAATTGATCACTAACTTCCTTTAAGCCGTATAGCATTTGGGTGGCTTCATCCAGCCGAAGTGATAAATGTCGGATGATATCCGGTGCCGCTGTTGGACATTCTTCCAAAAAGAGCATGATTTCTTCTTTGGGAATGCAAATAACTTCCACTTTTGTCTTTGCTTTAACGGAGGCCGTTCGCTTGTCCCCTAAAAAAAAGGAAACCTCTCCGAAGACAGTTCCTTCCTCGGTGATGTCCCTTATTTTCATGTCCCCCTTGAAAATTTCAACCTGTCCGGCTACGAGGATATACAGGTCTTGAGAATCATCACCTTCTAAAAAGATGGTCTGTCCTGAAGTAAAAGTGATGAGGTATTTGGCTAAATCGGGATTACTGATAATCTCATCTATTCTGAGGCATTCCATATTTTAGCAATTTAGTCTAAAGCAATTGAGCAGTCAATTTAAAAACTTGAGAGAACCAATAGATCTGGGCACGTGCATTTTGAAGGCGCGAGCAGAAAACCAAAACAGCCCAGAATCAAAATAAGAAACGCTGAACTAAGACGGGTTGATTCCGGCAAAATTCTCGTGGGGATCGAGTTCGTCAAAAGCGATCGTTCCTTGCCGCCGGGCGGCGTTGTACAGTTTGTTGATGTAAGCATTCCATTTTAAGCTTAAGCGCGAATCTTCCTGTAAGGTTAGATCAATCGCATGATTGATCTCGTGCTTGAGAACCGCTTCCCAGCCGGGTTCCTTAAGAACCCCGGCCGAGACGAAAATGATCCGATTTTGATGGTTGTACGCCGCCGGCTGCTGGGCCCACGTTTTGTCGATATCGAACTGATCTTCCACCTCGAACCATTGTTTCCGGCCGTCTCTGTTGACGTCCACCCATTTATCGGGCGTGACCTTGCCGTCCCCGTCTAAATCCACTCCGAATCCGAGTTCGGTCGGCAATGTTTCCGCGGTCCCCACAAAAATGCGGATACCGTTATCTTTTAAAAATGTGGCCAGCTGTTGCGGGAATGCGGCTATTTTTTGCGACACCAGTGCTTGATCTTGCGGTGCGGCGGTTCCCCCGATAAACGGTTCGCAAAATGGGATCACAGCCTGTGATTCAGAAGCAGAATCAAGTGGTTTTAAATCTAAGCCTGCGATAAATTTTTTGATATAACCTTCGGTGGCCACGGCGGTCTCAAACATGGACAACGGGTGATACTTCACCAGGTCGGGGAATTCCCCCAGGCAGGTATGGGTGGAAGGCGTTAACTGGGCGTGCGAAAAAATATCCTGCAGGCTGTGGAGCCCGATGCCGATTTCCTGCTCGGCCGCATCGTAAAAGCCGTCAGCGGCCAGTCTGAGAGCGCGGTCAAGATGGATTCTGGCAGCGGTGATGCGGGTGTCTTCCACGCCGGCCGGGCTGCGGTTGTAATGGCGCTGGATGTCGCCAATTTCACCCACCGTGCCGGTTATGCGAAGTTTGTTGCGATCCCCGGGGGCGTGATAGTGGGTTTGGCTGATATCGACATCATAACACATCGTCGCCATTCGGCGGGCCTGCTCTTCGCTGAAGCCGAATTTCACGGCAATGTCGTAGGTGCCGAAATCTTCATTGGCGCGGCGGTCCGGATCGATGCTCCCACTGTGCGGCCCTCTGTCCCAGGTGTACTGGGGCACTTTTTTGCGCAGGACACCCAGATAACGCGCCTCTTTGGAGAGGTCGGATGGTTTACCTTTGACAATTTCTTCGAATCTCCCATAAGGGGCTGAGCGGTATTGATCCGTCTGATATTTTTTTTCGGTCATCTGAACTGCCAGCGGATCGATCAGACGATCGACGGCAATGGCGGCAGAAGTGGAGATGCGGCTGATTGACAAAAAGATCTTCTGTACCAGGGCGCCTGTTCTTTTTGAAAATGGAAAGTAGCGCGCGTCCGGGCGGTACGCATTGATCAAATGAAATATGCGCAGCACATCGCAGTTGCTCCGGCCGGCGGTTAAAGACTGCGACAGACCGATCTCGCGCAGATAGCCGGCCGGATCGAAGTGCGCAGCATCTCGGCCTTTGCTGCTCCTGAGTATATCTATGTACTTTTCAAAAACCCGGGGAGACAGCGCTGGTTTCCATTGGCCGGAGGCAAAAATGTCAACCGGTGCGGCCAGGTTGCGCTCGATTTCCTTCAACAGCGCCCCGTCTTCCCATATCCCGGGTTGAAAGAAATTTATTTTCGAAATCGACATATATATAAAATAGGGGGTAAAGGCGTAAGGGTCAAGAAGTATACGGAATTGGGTTCAGGTGTCAGGGTAAGATGCAGCGCTTTTCAATCTTGACACGCTCGCGCATAACTTTTAGCCTGCCCTAATAATGATAATGTCGCAGAATCCGAAAGGGCACCTCATGGCGAAAAAGAAAAAAACACCACTACCCGCCTGTGCATCGTGTGGTCATGAAGAAACGAAGAAAGTTTGTGTTGATGAAGACGGGCTCAGTTCAAAAGGATGTCCAACGCTGGTTTATAATGATGTTCTGGCCGAAGCTGACAAGGAATATGATCTCGCGGAAATACTCGAGTTTGCCAGGCAGGCTTCCCGGCAGGAGGCGGAATGCTACGCGAACCGCCACCAAAGACCCTATGTGATGCAGCCGACCAAGACGCGAATCGTTGAAATCTATGAGTTTGCAGAAAAAATGAAATACCAGCGCCTGGGCCTGGCCTTTTGTCTGGGTCTTGCCCAGGAAGCCGGCGTCGTAGAAAATATCTTAAAGAACCGGGGTTTCGAGGTGGTTTCTGTGGGTTGTAAAGCCGGAAGGACATCAAAGCGGCGCATTGGAATCGAGGGTGAGGACCAAATTTTTCAAGACACCGACGAAGCCATGTGCAATCCGCTTTTCCAGGCCAAATTAATGAATCATGAGCAAACCGAGTTTAACATTCTTTTAGGCATGTGTGTGGGCCGTGATTCCATTTTTTTCAAATATGCCGAAGCCCCGACGACGATTTTGGCTGTAAAAGACCGCGTGACCGGTCACAATCCCTTGGCTGCGATATATCTTTCTGACTCCTATTACCAAAAAATCAAACGGACCTGACTTAATGCCGAATTTTTAATTTGAACCCTCATTAATCGCGTTTAGAAAAATATCTCCGAATTTTTCGGCCTTTTGTTCGCCGACCCCGTTGATCTGCAGGAATTCCCCGCGGCTGCCCGGCTTGAAGGTTGCCATTTCTGTTAAGGTCTTGTCATGAAAGATGACAAACGGCGGTACCCCGAGTTTTTTTGAAAGATCGAGCCTCAGGCGGCGAAGCTTTTCGAAAAGCTGCCGGGAGTCGTCGTCCATGAGGTCAGGCTTGTGTTTTGTTGATGCTTTGATGGCCTTTTT
>JBFFCW010000176.1:0-7688 GCA_041559695.1 Desulfobacterales bacterium | reverse complement strand
CTCCGACAGCAACCCGCTAAGAAATCCCTCATCGTAAGTACAGATGGTTTCATCACTGGCCGGCAGGCCGGAGCAATCCAGATCTTCAGCGACGGTCAGCGTGAAGGTCATTTTTTCAAGGTCAGCTTCTTCTATTCTTAAAATGCCTATTTTGAGTTTTTTAAGTAATTCCTGAAGCTCGACCACAAATTCATTAAAATCATCTTTTTGGGTAATCAATTCTTTACAAAACTCTTTACCGGCATGCCTGCCGGCCTCGTAAAATATCCTATCGGCGGATTCAGCATCAAATTCTTTTATCAGCACATCTCTGAGGGTAAACTGCATCAGCCTGTAAACACCCACATCCATGGTATTCCCGAGGTTGGGACGACCTTCCCCGATATTCCCAATCATGCTCCAGTCGAATTTTAGCTCATCTCTTTCTTCTTTAAACATCTTTTCACCTCCGTATGCGCGGTTAAATGACGATCAACTGACAATTTTGTACTTTTCACCCTGCCCCAATTGAATCATTAAATCGTTAATTTCCTGCTTGAGCCGAATCATCTTTTTTTCACGCCCGAACGCTACTTTACTAAACCGCTCGAGCTCATCCACATTTCGCCTTAACTCCTCTTCCATGTGCTTACGCTCCGCGATGTTTGTCGTCATACCAAATGAACCGGCCACATTCCCATCCTCGTCAAAGAGGGGCGATGCGTTCATCAAGCAGGGGATAAGCTGCCCATCGGGTCGCATTAACGAGATCTCATACATGCTATGTATTCCCTTTTTGCGCATTCGATTCTGCTCACGAACAATCTCCCTGTTCTTCTCGTCGAGGAAATTAAAAAAACTGCTGCCCACTATTTCTTCTTTCGGTAGCCCCAAAATTTCGCACATGGCATCATTGACATCCAAAGTAATGGTATTGTTGTCCACCAGCCAGAATCCCTGGTTGGTCGTTTTGAGGATGGTGCTCAATCGCTCCTGACTTTCTCGGATGGCCTCCTCGGCCCGTTTGCGTTCGGTGATATCCTGCGCAAAGATAGCGACCCCCATTATCACACCCCTCTTATCCTGAACCGGATAATAAATATTAGGAGAACTTTTGTAATGTCTTGCGAAATCTAAAAAACTGGTTGTTCAGGCTGCATCTAATTCTTTCTATATTGATCTATAGGCGAGTGCAGTTTAATGAGCGGTTTGGATATCGAAATGAATAATTTTTCGGTTATCTCAAATCAAGGCAGTCTGCATCATCAGGTCTGCAGGGTGCACCCGCTATGCGCTGAAAGTTTCCATTCAAAAATGCAAGGTAGTACATGAAATTCGCCTGATCTTCATAATATATTCAAATCGGCCCAAAATCTTGAAACACAACATTCTGGGCAATCGCCGGCGGTGCGGGCTCAGGCCAGTGGCGGCGGTGGGGGCGGCAACTCGCCACGCTCCAGGGCCTCCCGGGCAACCTTTACCGGTATGCCTGCCTCACAGGGAATACCCACCTGGCACAACCCACAACCATAGCCCTCGAACTCGTAAGTCTTTTTGACATATTCTCTGGAGCGAGCCAGGTGCTGCCGGCACTTCTCTTTGTCGTGGCCGGCCTCTGTGATCGCCCGGACCGGGCAGCGATCAATACATTTGCCGCAAGTTCCATTAGCGAAAAAGAGGCAATAGGCCCGGTGGTCTGAATACGGCCGGGGAGTCGGTTCAATGGATATCCTGGCCACTACCGATCCAACCCGCATGGCTTTGCCCTTTGCGGTGATCAGCCCGTCGCACAGACCGAATGTACCCAGACCGGCCGCATGGGCGGCATGGCGTTCGGACCAGGAAGAGGCATATGAAAACCGGTTGGAATTGACGATGGTCCAGTTGGAAACCAGCATCGGAGCGATGGCAGCATGGCCAACCTGCTCGAGACTTTTGGCCACGTGGCGACGCAAGGCTGCGTTGAACTCCTCGCCGTAGACCCGTATCCGGGCCCATTCTTCGGCTGGATACTTCTTCGCTCTGCGGTTCGCCTTGCGGACCAGCTCTCGCTGGGGCAAAACCCATGAAATCACGGTGAGTTCTTCAGCGCCTGCTGATTCCTGCGGGCAGTGCTGGTTGAAGACCTCCCAGGGGGTCCAGTGGAAGGCCCCGACATATTCCTTGTACTGCTGCCAAATTGAGTCCGCACCGGAAGCGAACCCAACCAGGACATCGTCCCATGCCGGTTCCCCATTTCTGTTTTTCATGGTGTTGTCGGGTGAAGTAGCGATGAAATCCCGGATCAAATCTTCTGTCCAGTCCTGCGAAATATTGGCGCTGTTTTTCACTTAAAACCTCCTATGTGCTCGAGATCTACCCCCTCAAATTTTAGCAACTTATTTTTTCGGCGCAACCACAAACGGTGGCGGAAACTGCCGTCCGCCGCGCTCCAGGGTCAGCCAGCGCGATTCTGTAAAGGTCTCGATGGAGGCCTTACCGCCGTGACGGCCGACACCGCTGTTCTTGACGCCGCCAAAAGGAACATGCGGCTCGTCATTGACCGGGCTGCAATTCACGTGGGCCATACCCGTTTGCAGCCGCTGGGCAACGGCGAGTCCCTTCTCCTCGTCGCGGGTGATGATGCCTGCCGACAGCCCGTATTCCGAGTCGTTGGCAAGAGTTACGGCTTCATCGACCCCTTTGACGGTAATAATCGGTGCCACCGGACCGAAGGTTTCCTCCTGAAAAACACGCATCTCAGGCGTGACACCGGCAAGCACGGTGGGCTGGTAGAAAAGCCCTTCGTGGGTTCCGCCTGCCAGCAGTTTGGCACCTCGCTCGACGGCCTCGCTCACCTGCCCGTGAATTTTATCCAGCTGGCGCTGGTTGATAATGGGCCCGATCACATTGGGCATCTCGCGCAGATCCCCGGAATTTAGCGTTTTGACCTTCTCCACGAAGCGCTCGATAAATTCGTCGGCGATGGATTCATCGATAATGATGCGTTCCACCGACATGCAAATCTGCCCCTGGTGCATAAAAGAGCCGAAAGTCGCAGCGTCCAGCGCGCGCTGCATATCCGCATCATCGAGGATGATCAGCGCATCATTGCCGCCCAATTCAACGCAGACTTTTTTGAGCATTTCCCCGGCTTTGGCTGCCACCTGGCGTCCGACGGCGGTGGAGCCGGTAAAACTAACACCGCCAACCTGCGGATGTGTCACCAATTCATCGCCGACCTCGGCGACATGGTCCCGCGAACAGGTGACCACGTTAAATACGCCCGCCGGCAGCTCCGCTTCTTCGAAAAGCTCGGCGATCAACAGCCCGCCGGACACCGGCGTTTCCTCGGAAGGCTTCAATACAACGGCGTTGCCGACTGCCAGGGCAACTGCTAAACCACGCGATGAAAGCAGCAGGGGAAAGTTCCACGGTGAAATCACCGTTACGACCCCCAGTGGCTGGCGCAACACCATGCTGACTTTGCCATGGTCTGAGGGTAAAATCTCGCCGGTCATCTGATAAACCGCGGCGGCGGCGGCCCGAAAAATGCCGGGGACATAACCGGTCTCGAACATCCCTTTGCCGATCCAGGCGCCGCCTTCATCGATCAATGCATTGACAAAATCCATTTGCCGTTTTTCAAGGATATCCGCTGCTTTGAGCAAGTAGCCGGCCCGTTGCGTGTGGGGCATTGCCGCCCATTCAGCCTGGGCGGCAGCCGCCGCTTCGATGGCCTTTTTGGCATCTTCCCGGGTTCCATCCGGGATTTCGGCCCAGACTTCGCCGCTGGCGGGATTATAATCAGAAAAAGTGCCCCCAGTGCCGATCCATTCACCATTGATAAACATTTTATGGCCATTTGCACTCATTCTTTGCCCTCCTTTGGTATAAATTAACAACCACCTTTTCGTGTCTACTATCAATCCATGTGAATTTTGTCATTTGACACCTGAATTTTTTAACAGCAAATACCGGCGGCGTCAATTATAAGAAATCAAATTCGCATTTAGTAGATGCGATTTGCGTTGACTTTTAGTAGCAATCGTCTAAAAGGTTAAATCTAACCAAATAATAGTTGCGGGGGCTCTAATGAAAATCACCGTATTGGGAGCTGCCGGAAAAATGGCGCCCGGCGTTATTCGAGATCTGGCGGAAACACCGGAAGTAAAGGAAATTGTGCTGGTTGACCTGGCGTCAACCCGGCAGGTCCTCGAGCAAAGAGCCAGTGACTGGGGAAACCATAAAGCGACGGCGGTCTTTGCGGACATCACCGATTTGGAGCGTCTCAGAACTGCGATTCGGGGCAGCAACGCGCTGGCCAACTGTACCATTTACTATTTCAACCTTCAGGTAATGGAAGCCTGTCTGGCTGAAGGCGTGCACTATGTCGATATGGGCGGTTTGTTTCATGTCGCACGCAAACAAATGCCACTTTCTGATCAATGGAGAGCCAAAGACCTGACCGCCGTGCTGGGCATGGGCAGCGCCCCGGGTATCGTCAATGTGATGAGCAGATATGCCGTCGATCGTCTGGACACCGTAGACGCCATTCATATTCGTGATGGCATCGTCAATCGGGCCGAGTCGGATACTCCCCTGGCGGTTCCCTATGCACTGGGGACGCTTCTCGATGAGTTTATCATGAATCCCTATATCTTTGAAAATGGCGACTGGAAA
Organism: Desulfobacterales bacterium; assembly: GCA_041559695.1. GTDB lineage: Bacteria > Desulfobacterota > Desulfobacteria > Desulfobacterales > JAHEIW01 > JAHEIW01. The sequence goes on along the minus strand of JBFFCW010000176.1, from coordinate 3,047 downwards.
GAAGTTCGCCCGTTTTCCGGGCCGGAGGAAATCGATTTCCCGCCGCCGGTCGGCACCCAGACCGTATACTGCACCCTGCATTCTGAAGAAGCGACCATCCCAGTAACATTTAAATCCAAAGGGCTTAAGCATATGACCTTTAAGCTCGCCCTGCCGAAAGCCTTTGATGAAAAATTAAGATTTCTGGTGGCGCTGGGATTGGGATCCAAGGAACCGGTTCAAGTGGGCGATGCTGCGGTGAACCCCAGAGATTTTCTGGTGGCCGTCATCGACCGTTTGCCGAAACCTGCGGCCAAACCGGCTGACTACAAGGTGCTGCGGGTCGACGTCAGCGGCAAAAAAGACGGCCGATCGCGGGAGATCCGGGTCGAAATGATCTGCAGCCCTTACACGCCCTGGGGTATGGGGACCGGCCCCCACTCAGTGGGCGTGCCGGTGGGCGTCACCTGTCGCATGCTGGGATCGGGCATTATTACCCGGCGCGGAGCTTTGCCGGCCGAGGCGTGCGTCCCGCCGGAGCCGTTTTTTAAATTGCTGGCAGAAAGAAATCTGCATACTGCCGTGATGGTCAAACATTTTTTGAATTCGGAATCCGAGAAGGCACAATGAGATGAATTCTAGTTGATCGCTCGATCCGCAGCTTTAACCAGATCATCCAATTCCTTTGCCAGATCCGCTTTTGCCGCATAGCGGTTTTTGGGATCTTTCAGCGTAACGTATGCATCCTTAACCCTATCCAACAGACTTTTCGCTCCGCTACCTTCCCAATCATCTCTGGCGGATCTTATAAAATTTAATGGGCTGAACCCGTCGCGGCAGTGCTCCAGGGTATGATCTATTGTCAGGAAGTCCTGGCCCGGGCTGACCGTTGTCAGCGCCTCCCATGCCAACTGATCGTCGTCAAAATGAAACGGCGCAATGAGTCTTCTTGCCATTGCTAAAATCTCGTTATCAATGATCAGCTGCAGCGGACTGACGGCGGTTGCGACCTCCAACTGGCCGACTCCGCCAAATATATCTAAACCACAGGCAGCCATCCAGGTCGTCAGCATCGACCGCTCGCTGAACGATTGCTCGTCAACGGTGGGGCAGTCGGTGCCACTCCCGTAACAATGCGTTGGCAGGCCGAATTCCTGTTTGATGAATTGGACAGCCATTGATGCGCCGCGAATCGCCTCGACACTGGCTTGAAGGCTGCGGCCGGTACGCATATCCGTTGAGAAGATGATCGGGCAGGCGACCACAGGTGCTCCCGGATTGACGATCTGGGCCATGGCTGTTATCGCCAGTATCTCGGCGGCAGCCAGCAGGACCGTGCCGGGAATCGTTGCCGGTGCGGTGCCCCCTGCGCCCGGAAGGGAACAGGCATGAATCGGAATTCCGGCCTTGGCGGCTTCAAGAATAATCTGGATGTCCATTTTTTTGAAACTTCTGGGTGTCAGTGAACAGGCAATCATGCTGATGACCGGGTTATCGCAAAGTTCTTTGTATCCTCCTGCGGCTGCGGCGCCCAGGGCGATCAGGTGTTCCACACTTTCGCTGCTGTAGGGTTGCACCCAGACATGCTTCGGGGTAGATTTTAATAAGGTTGCCAATGCGTGAACATCCGCTGTTTTTGTCGGAGCGTCGTTGGCAAAAAGGTATGGCAAAAAGCTAATTTCGTCCAGTTGGTTGATGAGGCCCGCCCACTCGATGAGATCCTTGAGGGTCACTTTGCGGTAATTTCCGGTTTCCGGATCGATATAGCCGTGCGCACCCGTGCCGCTGCGCGCATAGAACGTGCCGTCCGGGCGCGGCAGGCGAAGGGATTTATCTTGATCCTGATATCCTAAAACAAATGATTTCGGCGCCTTTTCAATAAGCTTTTCAAGTATCGATTTAGGAAATTTTACCGTGTGACGGTCTGCATCCACCTCCAGATTTGCTTTTTTCAGGTTTGTGAACATTTGCGGGTGCGGGTCTAATTTAACACCGTAAGATTCGAGTAACATGAATACCTTTTCTCTGAGCACTTTGCGTTGTTCTACGCTTAAATAAAGAAAGTTTGAATCAATCATATTGGGCCTCCGCTATTTCCCTCGAATCCGTTCGCGATTCTCGTCTTTTTGAGCCAGTTCCGTTAAACCGCCTTTGCCGAATTTTTGAATCTTAACGCCCCCGGAAAGTTTCGGAAAATCGGACATGATGCAAAGTTCATCGGGCAGTTTATGCGGGGCGATTTTGTCTTTGATAAATTCCCGGATCTCTCTTAATGTGGGTGATTCCCCCGGTATCGGAATCAGACACACACAGATGGATTCGCCCAGCACCGGGTTGGGGGTAGCGACCACACACACCTGTTCCGCATGGGGATGCCCGATGATCAATGACTCCAGTTCATAAGGGTAAATTTTATAGCCCCCGCGGTTGATTAAATCTTTGGTGCGCCCGTAAATTTTATAGTAGCCGCCATTTTCGCGTGATGCCAGATCACCCATGAAAATCCAGCCGTCCACCATCTGTTTGCGGGTCTCTTCAGGATTTTTCCAATATCCTTTCATGGTATGCCATCCGCAAAGGGAAAGCTCTCCGATTTGGCCATCCGGCAGTTGGTCATGGGTTACCGGGTCAACGACCCGCATTTGCGTATCGGCGATCGGTTTACCGATATATTTTTCGCGAATATCCAGGGTCGAAGGATAGGGGCACATGGTTCCCAGACCCGGACCCACCTCCGATGCCCCCCAGAAGGAGGTCAGGTAGGTTCCCATTTCTTTTTCCACCCGGGTGATGAGCCCTTCCGGCGCGATCATTCCGGCAATCAAACCGGCCCGCAAGGAACTGAGATCGTAATTTGAACGGTTTTTATGGTTTAATTCCAGGATATAGTGCGGCGGTGCGCCCAATTGCAGGGTAACCTTTTCGCGTTCGATCAGCCTGAAGGCGTTCTCGACATCGAATTTATCCATCAAAACCAGGGTAGACTGCAGCACGATGGGCTGTATCAGTATTGATCCGCAACCATAGGAATGGCTCATCGGCAAAATACCAATAAAAATATCCTCCGG
>JBFFCW010000175.1:0-7799 GCA_041559695.1 Desulfobacterales bacterium | reverse complement strand
TAGTCGTGTGCACGTTTCGCAAACCGATAGATGAACCGACGATAAGGAGTGTGATCCATGTCTTCCAAGACACCCAAAAAAAAGTTTTTCATCTCGGCTCTGGATGATGCCCAATCGGCCCATCTGCACGTTGATTCTCCCCATACCCGCTCTTCATCTTACCGGCTGGCATATCAGGATGAAGAATTTATTTTGCGGGATGAGTTGCGTCCGGTAAGATTGCAGCTCGAGTTGTTGAAACCCGAGCTGATTCTGCAGGAAAACCATATTGAATCGACAGTGGTTGTTTTTGGAAGCGCCCGAATTACGGAGCCGGAAACAGCTCAAGCACGGCTGGTTTCGGCCGAAGCCGAATATCGCAAAGACAAAAACGATGCTGCCCTTAAACAAAAAGTCAATATTGCCCGGCGGGCGCTGGCCAACAGTAAATATTATGATGAAGCCCGCAAACTCGGCGGCCTCATTTCCAGCAACACCGGCAAAGATATGCTGGTTGTGATTACCGGCGGGGGGCCCGGTATTATGGAAGCTGCCAACCGGGGCGCCCATGAAGCCGGCATCCCGAGCATCGGCATGAACATTGTGCTGCCCTTTGAACAGGCCCCCAATCCGTATATTACCCCGGAGTTAACCTTTCAATTTCATTATTTTGCGGTCCGTAAAATGCATCTGCTGATGCGCGCCAAAGCCCTGGTGGCATTTCCGGGGGGATATGGTACCCTGGATGAGCTTTTTGAGACGCTGACCCTGGTCCAGACCCAAAAAGTCAATGCGATACCGATTCTGCTTTTCGGCAGGGGATTCTGGGAGCGGGTGATTAACTTTAATGCCCTGGTAGAGGAGGGAACGATTTCACCCAAAGATCTGGACCTTTTTCAATTTGTCGAAACCGCAGAAGACGCCTGGAATATCATTTCGCAGGTCAATGGGCCTTAGCCCCGAAACGTTCTTTTGGCAAAATGCGTTCACTCCTTTTTATCGTCGGGTGACAGAGATATATTCCCGGGGGGGCGGGTGAACCAGATGGCAATCGCAGAGACGACGTAAAAAGACCCCAAATAGCCAAAGACCAAAGCAAAGTTACCGTCGGTTGTATCCAGCACCAGCCCGCTGAGCCATGGCCCTAAAGGTCCGGCAACAAAGCCATATCCGGTAAATACCAGACCCAGGATCGCTCCAAAATGGGCCAGACCGAAGCAATCACTGGCCAGGGGCGCTGAAACAGCAAACAAGGTGCCGAAGCCATACCCGATAACAGCTGCCAGTAGGCACCATCCGGCAAGCCCATTCAAAAAGGGCATTAAAAAATAAGCGCATCCACCGGCCAGAAAGGCCAGGCTCATGGTAATATTACGACCGACAATATCTGACAGGTATCCACTTGCCGGTCGGCTCAGCCCATTGGCGAGGTTAAAGGCCGTCAGAATCAGCACTGCCTGGTTTATACTCAATCCCCTGGCAAGTCCGAATGACACCGACAGCGGGATCATGGCGATTCCGGCAGCGCCGGCAAGGGCCCATGTCATCCATAATAACCAGAAAGCCGCTGTTCGCAAAGTCTGAGGCACGGACAATTTCCGCTCCGAAAATTCGGTTGTTTGTGGCGTATCCCGTGTGATGGGCACTTCTGCCTCCGGAAACCGGATAAACGGTGCAGCGGCCAGGCCGCAAACCAGTGCCGTCATGCCCAGGGCGAAAGCAATCTCATTATGCGTCAGGTAATTTAACAGTTGAACGAAGATTGGAGAAATAAGCGCGGCGGAAAACGCAAAGACAAAATTAACCAACCCTGAGACCAATCCCCTTTTGTGAGGATGCCACTGCTGGGCCGCTGTAAGTGCAGGGATGTAAATACACGCTGAGGACACGCCGATCAGAAATGACCACCCATAGATATGGCTGATGCTTGAAGCATAGCGCAGCGCCATCGTGCAGCCGCCGCATAGAATCGCACCGATCGCCATCAGCCAAGCGGGCCCGATTTTTTCCTGCCAGCGACCGGCAAGAAACATAAACAGGCCGACGGCAGCCAGCACAAAAAAAAGCGTTTGACCGACAGCACCCTTGCCAACCAGAAACGCTTGTTGCCAATGCGGCCCCAAAAGTCCGGGGAAACTGAAAATAAAGGCGCCGGGCCAGAATATGGCCAGGCAGCTGGCGATGAGCACCCGGCGCCCCTTTACCCGCTGGTCCAATTCCATCAAAAAAGCCCTTCAAAATAAAGATTGAACGATAGCCGTGGGTGAACCGGTTAATCCGCCTTCGGCGGACTCAACTGGCTACGCACTGCGCATACAGTGAATCCAGCCTTCGTTTGCCATTTTGCTGAGCTCGCCGCTGCCGGTGTAAATCGTGGTTTCCGCCGGGATTATGGAACCGAGGCGCTTCATACTGAAATGCATCAATGACATGCTGCTGGGCCCCCAGATTTGGCCATAGCCTTTTTTTAAAAGCGTGCTGCCGCTAAAAAGAGCCTTGGCCGTCTTGACCCAAAAACAGACAGAACCTTTTGTATGCCCGGCTGTGAGCAAAATTTTAATTTCAATGTCTCCCAGCTGGAGGATGTCATTATCCTGCAGAATCTGATCCGGCTCCGTGGCGACATCCGTTTCTTTGAGATGCTGGTATTCGTATTCATGCAGACAGAAGGTAGCGCCGAATTTCTCTTTGAGCAGGGGCAGCGCTGCTACGTGAGATTGATGAGCATGGGAGACCAGCACATATTTCAAAGTGAGGCCCATTTCCTCGAGTAGCTTGCTGACCTCGTCGACCGCATCGGAGACGTCAATGACCGCGGCCTCATTGCCGCTGATCAGCAGGTACTGGTTTTTGCCCTGATCCGATACAAAGCGCTTTACTTCCAAGTGGCCTTTATTTTTAGCCATCAAGATAATCTCCTTTCAAACCCAAATTGAACCGTTCCAATGGTGGTCCAATCATCCTAAAATTTTTCATAATTTACAAGCCACTCGACAGAACAGACGATCTTTTGGGTTGCTTGTTATTCTGGCCAACGCTCTGAAGGCCGCCGGTCGGTTCTCAGATTTGACCGGAAATCTGTAATGATTACTGTATAATTGGCGACTGATCAAGCAAAAGGAGTTTAAAATGACTTATGAAAATTTTTTAATAAACACGTATTTTGACTCGCTTGATTCCGATCGTTTCAACAGCTTCCGGGAATTTGAAGCCAATGAGACGACCCGGGCGATCATTCAAAAATACCTTGAAGTGAATTCGGAATACCCCGCGACTTTCCTGGAAGAAAAGGGGACGGTGCCGGCTGATTTAATGAAAAAACTCGGGCGCAATGACTTTTTCGGCCTTACCATTCCCCGCAAATACGGCGGGGTCGGGCTGAGCCTGAGGCAATATCTGCATATCGTTGAAACCCTGGCCAGCCAAAATATGTCACTGGGAATTCTGGCGCTGGCCCACCTTTCAATCGGTATAAAGGGGATTGTCCTGTTTGGTACTGCGGAACAAAAACACAAATATCTGGTACCGGCGGCCTCGGGTGAAATGATTTTTTCGTACGCGCTGACAGAGCCTCAGACCGGGTCGGATGCTAAGAATATTCAGACTGTTGCCGCAGTTTCAGAAGACGGCAGCCACTTCATCTTAAATGGGAGCAAGACGTATATTACCAATGCCAATTATGCTGGCGGCTTAACCGTATTTGCGCAGCTGGATCCGGACAAACCCGGACACATGGGGGCCTTTATTGTTGAAACGGCCTGGGATGGCGTAAAAGTCGGTAAGGATATGCCCAAGATGGGCCTGAAGGCCAGCTCGACTGCCGCCATTCAGTTTCAAGATGTAAAAGTTCCTAAAGAGAATCTGTTAGGCCGACCCGGTGACGGGTTTAAGATTGCCATGGTCATTTTAAATTATGGACGGCTGGCGCTGGGCGCCGCGTCGGCCGGGATGATGAAACAATCGTTGCTGGATATGGCCGATCGGGCCGCCAGCCGGACGCAGTTCGGGGTTCCGATCAATCAATTTGAGCTCATTCAGGAAAAATTGGTTAAGGCCAAAGTCAACGGATACGTGGCGTCGGCGATGACGACTTTTACCGCCGGGATGCTCGAAAGCAATCCCACCGCCACCGTGGCAATTGAAAGCTCGCATTGCAAGCTGTTTGGCACCACCCGTGCCTGGGACACGGTTTACGATGCCCTGCAGGTCGCCGGGGGGTCAGGTTATCTGACGACTCAGCCCTATGAAAGTCGCATGCGGGATTTTCGGGTCACCACCATTTTTGAGGGCACAACTGAAATTCATTCAATCTATCCGGCCCTGTTCGTATTGCGGACCTTAAGCAAGCGCCTGCAAGCCGAAGCATCCGGCAGATTGACGCAGGCCATCGCGCTGGTCAAAAAGATGTTTGGCCGCACCCGGTGGCCCATCGCATTTGATGAAAAAATAATGAATCGTGCCCTGCGGTTTGCCAAAGCGAATGCCCGCCGGATGCGCCTGATGATCCTGACCGGATTTTTGATCTACGGCAAATCGATTACCCGCAAGGAATTTTTTCTGCGGCGGATCACCACCTTAAGCCTTTATGTTTACGGGATCATCGTGGTGCTGGCCAAACTTGAAGCTGCCCGAAAATCCGGGCGACCCATCAATAACGGGCTTAACGTTTTAGCGTATTTCCTTGAAGAAGCGCGCCTGACGCGGAAGCTGAACCAGCGCGTTTTTGCCACCCGCCAGGAACGCCTTCACCGCAAAATTACCGCCGCCATTGTCAGTCGTATTGGGGGGCGGGCGTTATCCCGCGAAGCCAAATAGAAGATGATACAGGTTTAGCCCGTTTCCCGGTATAATTTAAAATTGGCGGGCATTCAGTTTTGAACGGGCTCAACGGGCTCAGCGGGCTCAACCGGCAACCGGTTAACCTAAAGCGCTGAGAAGATGTCGACCGGGTTGACGTTTGATGCGTCTGTGTATACAAACAAAGCTGGCGCCGCGGCGAGTCTGTATCCTGTCTGTTTTAATTTACAGGAGGGGAAATCATGGTTATGTTAATTGGTCAGCAAGCATGATTTTGCCTCACGCGTGCTGGGCTGCGAAAGGGTCCCGAAAGGAGGCACCAATGAAACGGTTGAATATAGTGGTGATGATACTGTCAGCCTTCGGGTTGGCCGGTGTTGCGGTTTCGATTGCCGGCGCGGATATATATGCCTGGACGGATGAAAACGGCGTCAAATATTTTACCAACCAGGCACCTCCGAAACAAGCAACGCTTTTCATGAAAACGCCTGAAATTCCTCATGATGAAGAAGCCGATAACCAGCGCCGCGAGATGGACCGCCTGGCGGTTGCCAGACAGGAGCTGGCCGAAAGGGAAGCCTTTTTACGGGAACAGCAACAAGCGGCCGAGCGGCGGATTGCAGCAGTCAATGCCAGGGCTGATGCGGCGCTTCGCGAAGCGGATCAGATTCTGCAGGACGCTCAAGCTGCATCTGAAGACGCCAATTACGGTTATTCCAGCAGTTACGGATACGGTTATTATTATCCCTATTACAGGTATGGATCCCGCTACCTCTACAAAGGCTATAAACATCACCATGGGGGCCTATATCCCAAAAAATGGCATTACCCGCCTAAAATAAAGCATTACAAGTACAGGAAAGGTCTCAAACCGCACGCCCAACCGTCCCACTATAACAGTCGCAAGGGAACACACAGTGTTCGCCGCCACTCCTCCGCAATTCGCGGTCGGGTGCAAACGCACCGGTCGCGCGTGGCTGCATTTCGCGGGAGGCATGGCCGCTTTTAGTGTAGATTCCGGGCTACAGGGCTTAGATGTTTCAGTATTCTGATGATCTATTTTCTGAACAGTGAGGTGCTGGAATCATTTCACCGCAGAGGTCGCAGAGAAATTCTTTCAAAGCTAAAAAAAATAATCTCTGCGTATGCTGCGTCTGTGCGGTGAGTTATTTACTGCTGTTATCCAACCCCTGAACCCTTGAACCTGGGAATTGACACAAAAATAGACCGGTTCAGGATCGAGATTTGGTGCTCGGAACTTGGAATTTGAGGGGATTTATTTGGGTTGTAAAAAATCCTGAATATTAATAATTTTTTCGTCGGATTTGATGGCTCCCGTCAATTTGGCGGCTGATCCCTTGACCTTTGCTTTGCGCAATTCATTGATCACCGCTTGAAGTTCAGTATTATTTTCAATCAGGTTTTCAATCTGGATATTTAGTTTTTCCCAACTGGTTTCCAGACCTTCGATGTTCAACTCAAAACCGCCGATAGCCGCAAGCATTTCCCCAAGATGGGCTAAAATTCCAAAGTGGGTCGTACCCTGCAGATAATAGGGGCAATGGCACCACAGGCTTATGCCGGCGATATCTCTTTTCAGGGCCTCTGAATGGATGGTGGAGTGAATGGCACTGGGTCCCTGGTAGGAAATTGAATTCACACCTTTTTGCTTCAACATCGACGTCAGGTCGGCATTGGAGGCGATCGCTGATAGGATTCGGTCCGTGTGCAGGACATGGTCGTACATACTGCCCAATGTGATGATGGTTTCAATGTGAAGCCGGCTGCAAAGATTTAACAATTCATCAACAAAACCAAACCATCTCAGGTGGGGCTCGTCGGCATTCAGGATTACCAGGTCACGCCCATCAGGTGCTGTCTGCGCAGCATAGAAAGCGCCTCCCGGTGATGAAAGGTTTTTAAATATCCCTTCTTCTATATGGACCACCGGCCGCTTTTCATCATAGCGGAAAAATACATCGGGATCGAGTTCGGCAAATCGCTGCGCTTTAAAGGTGCGAATCAGATAGGCGGCCATGCCGCTTGATATTTTCAACGCATTGCCCCAGCCGTCGAAACCGGCGATCAATAAGGGATTTTTTAAATCAGGTAATTTCTGGATTTGAATACCGTTTGCACTCATATATGTAATCTGTCATTTGCATTGGAAATTGTCAAGGTGGCCTTTCACCTGAAACCCGCCGGGCGTTGGGCCGTCTTTTAAAACAATCCCCCCTGGTCCCGCTGGATCTCATCCCTATGATCCAGGTATAATTGAACCTGCCGTTTCAGGGAATCAATGCTTTCCCGATTCGCCAATTTCCAGCGATAAAGCTCATTTTTTAATTGGCGGCCTTCCGCCGTGAGTGTTTCCTCCAACTGGACTCTGGCAGGATCCCAGAGCAGGTGCGCTTCACTGGCGGGCAGTTCAATTTTTTTAAAATGCCATCGGCAGTGCCGGTCCCACCATTTTGAGGAAATTTCTCCATTTGCCAATGCACCTTCAAAATAAAAATACGTCCATTCCAGTTGCGGCAAAGAAATATGCAGGTCCCGGGCGATATCCCGCAGCGCCCGACGTCCCTCAGGGGTGTGATTGTCAAAGACAACCCAGTAGGGAAATTTTGGATCCGACGGCTGGTCCGCTTCAATCCGGGGCAATTCACCGGTAACCGCTAAATATGCGGCTGCCTGAATAACCGCATGATCATGCGGCAGGCCAGCCTTTTTGAATCGGACGGCGTTATCAATCAGATTTTTTTCAGCAGCAGCTGTTTTTTGCCAGGCGACCCATTGCCAGAAATCATCGGGCCGCCGGATGGCATTGGCCACAATCTTGATGGCTTTATCGCCAGCGGTGTCATCCAGAACGCTGGTGTCTCCCTGGGACAATGCATAGGCTAAATATGCCAGTCCGGTCGCATCCCGGGCCTTGGCGCAGCGCGTCACCCGGATTAAGGCCGCCACTTTGCTGTGGAACTTTTTGTTGAAAATTAATTCGGTTCCCAGCGGCCAGCATTCTT
>JBFFCW010000174.1:0-7818 GCA_041559695.1 Desulfobacterales bacterium | reverse complement strand
GATGATGTCACACTATGTGTATATACGTCACACATAGTGTACAGATAGAGTTCCTCTCTTATTCCTCAGTTTCCTACTTGTGGGTTGATAAAATGATTTTCGAATTGTTCCAAATGTGTAAAAGCCGGTAAATTCATACAGTAAGGTAAAATCAATGCCTGCTAAAGGTGAAAAGTACTTCTTCATCAGCTCGCTTGCTAAAGGTATCAAGACCTTGGAGTTGCTTGCCGAAAAGGAGAAACTCTCAGTGTCAGATGTGGCTAAATATCTGGGTTTTAATCGTGCTGGAAGCCACCGCCACCTTGCCACGCTCAAAGATTTGGGCTACGTCGAGCAAAACGAAGCCAACAGTTATCAACTAACTTCTAAATTATTTGAACTGGGTTTGAAATATGCTAATCGTTTCGAAATTCGAAAAGTTGCATACCCTTACATGGAAGAGCTTTCTAGAACTTTCAAGGAAACTATCAATCTAGGACTTTTTGATGCCAATGAAATTCTTCATTTAGAGAAAATTGACAGCCCTGAAATTCTCCGTATAGATTCACCCCTCGGAACCCGTGCGCCCGCATATTGTACTGCCTTAGGCAAGGCTATTCTTTCCGTTTTACCCTCAAATGAGCTTGATGCTTATTTAGGCAAAATAAATCTTAGACGTCATGGCCCAAATACCATTACTTCCAAAAAAAAGCTCCGAAGAGAGCTAGAAGAAATCTTAAAGATGGGGATTGCAATCGATAACGAGGAATTGGCAACTGGGCTTTGCTGTATTGCCTCGCCCGTTTTCAATCACTACGGCCGAGCACCTTATGCAATTAGTCTTTCCGCCCCGGCAATTCGGTTTAACGCAAAACGGATCGATAAAATTCAACCTGTTATCAAGACAATTTGCAAAAAGCTTTCTGAAAAACTTGGAAGTGCTACTCAAAAGAATGATAGCTAAAGGAACAAAGATAACCCGAGATTTTAATAAGAATGGAAAAGAAAATGGAAAAGAAAAAACATACGCGATTCGATCTTCAAAAGATGAAAGAATCCGGACAAACAGCGGTCTGGATCACCGCTTATGACTACTGGACTGCAAGTTTTGCCGAGCAGGCTGGTATGGATATGATCCTTGTTGGTGATTCATTGGGCATGTGTGTGTACGGTTATGAAGGCACTGTCCCAGTAACTATGGATCAGTGCATATGGCACAGCGAAGCTGTCCGGCGTGGGGCATCGAACACTTTTGTTATTGGAGACATGCCGTTTCTTTCTTATCAGGTCAGCATTTCAGAGGCGGTTAGAAATGCCGGCCGCTTTCATAAAGAGGCCGGGGTCGATGCCATAAAACTCGAAGGCGGACAGAGGGTTTGCCCGCAAATTAATGCCATCGCCGATGGTGGCATGCTCGTTATGGGACACATTGGCCTGACCCCGCAAAGTTCCGGGCAACTTGGCGGATTTAAAGCCCAGGGACGTACAGCCGAAACCGCCAAAGAATTGATCGAAGATGCCCTGGCCATCGAAGAAGCCGGCGCCTTTGCGCTGCTGGTCGAAGCGGTTCCACCTGAAGTCTGCGGCATTATTTGCGATCGGCTAAATATCCCCGTTTACAGCATTGGTGCGGGATGGGAAGCCGACGGTCAGCTGATGATCTGCAGTGACGTTCTCGGAATTTTCCAGGCATTTACACCGAAATTCGTTAAAAAATACGAAAATTTGGGACAAAAAACCGTCACGGCTTTTGAACAGTACGTGCAGGAGGCCCGGGATGGTAAATTTCCAAAAGATGAACACGCTTACAAAATGGTCGAAGGAGAGCTGTCAAAGCTCAAAGGGCTCCTGGATTGATAGTAGATGACAAACGATTAAACACCACACCTAACTTTATAATAACAGGGAGAAAATTATGTCAGACGTATTGAAGCGGATTCGCGATTTTATGGAAAAAGAGGGCATCCCTGGCCGGGATGCCTATGAACTGCCCACCTCGACCAAAACCTTTCCCGACGGGGCCAACTACCGCATCGAAATCGCCGGTGTCGAGAGGGCTTCCACTATGGAGGCTATGATCGACGAGGCCCGCAGACGAAAACTAACGATTCATCGAGCCATAGCAGCGGTGGGTGGTTCCACCTATTGTGATTTACAGGAGCTCAAGGACATGGCGCAAATGGCCGCCGACGAAGGGATTGAAATGATCATGACCGTCGGCCATAGAAAGGGCTGGGATGCCGGATCCAAGGAAATCTCCACATCCGAAGGCGCTATGCAGGGCTTTCGGCTGAGGGGTTCAGACAATATCTCGTATCATATCGCCGACATCATGCGCAATATCGAGGCCGGCCACCGAGGGTTCCTTGTTTATGATGAAGGGGTGCTTTTTCTCTTGAACAAGATGAGATCCGAGGGCGTTATTCCGGTGGAAACCATTTTTAAATTTTCGGTCTTCGGCGGATACTGCAGTGCGGCCGGTGCAAAAGTGATCGAATCCATGGGGGCCAACTCGATGAATCCCATATCGGATATCTCGCTGCCGATTTTAGGTGCCATTCGCAAAGCGGCCGATTTTCCGCTGGATGTGTACATCATCATTGTAGACTCTTTCGGCGGCATGTTCAGGGCTTATGAGACACCCGAGATCGCCCGCATTGCTTCGCCGTGCTATTTTAAATTTGAACCGGGAACCTCCGAAGGAGACATCTACAAACCCTGGATCAGCGAAAGCTGGCATCAGAATCTGATCCGGGAAAAAGTCAAGATTGCCTCTATCGTATCGGAGCTCATGGACCGTCACGCACCCGAAATCAAGACTTCAGCCAAGCGGCCCGACGACCTGGTACTGCCGGCGGTCACTTAAGAAGTGAACGGCCAAATCAAGAGGCGTAGAGTCTGCTTTTTCTTTAGCCCTCGACCTGCTACCGCTGGCCGATATGTCAATGATCATATCAGAAGGACTTTTTCTTACGATAGATAAACGAAGATCTAAGGACTGATAATGACAATCGAAAAACACTTATCCGGCCGGACCCATGCGGTCGAATGGTCGGGCATCCGCATCATGTTCGCCCTGGCCGATGAGATTCCCGACGTCGTGAACCTGGGGATCGGCCAACCCGACTTTGATACGCCTGACTTTATCAGAGATGCCGCCAAGCAAGCCCTGGACGAAGGGTATACCCGCTATCCGCCCGCGAAGGGTTTTGCAGACCTAAGGCAAGCTTTAGCCAAAAAACTTAAACGGGAAAACAGCATTATCGCCGACCCCGATACCGAAATATTTGTGGCTGTCGGTGCCATGCAGGTGATCTTTAACACCTGTCTGCATCTTTTAAACAAAGGCGATGAGGTGATTGTGGTCGATCCCGGATATGATTACTACAGTCAGATTAGGCTTTTCGGCGGGGTGCCCGTACCGGTGCCTGCCTATGAATCGAACCGGTTCAAGGTCGATCCGGCCGATATCAAGGCTGCCATCACGGATAAAACCAAGACGATGATCATCAACACCCCCTCCAATCCCACGGGAGCTATTTTTGATGAAGAGATTCTGCGGGCTATTGCCCAAATGGCACTGGAACACGATCTTCTTGTTCTATCAGATGAACCCTACGAACATATTCTCTTCGATGGACATCAGCATTTCAGCATCGGTTCATTTGACGGGATGGCCGAGCGGACCATATCAGCCTTTACCCTATCCAAGTCATACGCTATGACCGGCTGGCGCGTTGGTTATACCGTTGCCCCGCCGGCAGTCATCGATGAGATGGAAAAGTTAATGGAGCATATGGTCTCCGGAGTAACGGCTGTGGCCCAACGTGCTGCACTAACCGCCATCGAGGGGCCCCAGGACTGTGTTCGGGAAATGGTGGCGACATATGATAAAAGGCGCCGGATCGTCTATGAGGGCTTAAACGCCGTCGACGGGATCAAATGCCTTAAACCGGAATCGACTTTTTACGCTTTTCCAAATATTAAATCCTTGGGGCTTTCATCGTGGGATTTGGCAGAATTTCTTGTCAAAGAGCATAAGGTGGCAGTTGTACCGGGGAGCATATTCGGTAAAGGAGGAGAGGGCTATGTCCGTCTCTCCTTTGCCGCGAGTATCGAGCAGTTGAAGGAGGGTATCGCCCGCATCAAGCGCGGGGTCGAAGCGTTGAAGTCCCGACATGTTGCGTAAAACAATATCCGGCCTGCGGGCTTAGCATGGCTCAACGGTGAAAGGAGATGATCATGGCCTTGTTTCAGGCAGAAGAGTATCTTGAGCGTATCCGCAACACCAAAAAGCGGATGACGGATGCTGGGATTGACGTGCTGATCGTCTCAGATCCGGCCAATATGAACTATCTGACCGGTTACGACGGCTGGTCATTTTACGTTCCCCAAGCAGTCGTCGTATCCCTTGACGAAGAGCAACCCATGTGGGTTGGACGCGGCATGGACGCCACCGGCGCGAAGCATACGACTTTTTTAGAAGAGGATCACATCATTGGCTATCCGGACGATTATGTTCAGTCCACAGTTAAACACCCGATGAACTTTATGGCTGAACAAATCAAACGCAGGGGCTGGCACAACCGGACCATCGGCGTGGAGATGGATGCATACTATTTCAGTGCCCGCGGGTTTGTTGAACTCCAGAAAGACCTGCGCCAGGCAAACTTCAAGGACGGAAATCTGCTGGTTTCCTGGGTGCGAATCATCAAGTCCGACCAGGAAATCGAATACATGAACCAGGCGGGCAAAATCTCCGAAAAGGTCATGCAGACCGCCCTGGATAAGCTGTCGCCTGGAGTTCGGGAATGTGACGCCGTAGCCGCGGTTTACCAGACCCAGATGGCAGGTACCTCTGAATTCGGCGGAGATTATCCCGCCATCGTGCCGATGATGCCCACTGGTGAAAAAACCTCGGCGCCGCACCTCACTTGGACCGACGAACCCTATGAAAATGAACAAGCGGTGAATCTGGAGCTGGCTGCCTGCCGCCATCGCTACCACTCTCCGCTTGCCCGTACTGCGTATCTGGGCAAAAATCCGCCTGATAAGCTCTCCAACCTCGCCGATCATACGGTGGAGGGGCTCAATCTGACGCTTGAGGCCATAAAGCCTGGCATGCTTTGCGAGCAAGTCGAACTGGTCTGGCGCAGACATATTGCCAAAGCCGGGCTGGAAAAGGAATCCCGCATCGGTTATTCCATGGGCCTCAATTACCCGCCCGACTGGGGTGAGCACACTGCCAGCTTGCGCCCGGGGGACAAAACAGTTCTGGCGCCGAATATGACCTTTCACATGATTTTGGGCATGTGGATGGACAACTATGGATTTGAGTGCAGCGAATCTTTCAGGGTCACCGAAGACGGCTGCGAGACCTTTGCTGATTTTCCGCGAAAACTGTTTGTTATAGCCTAACTCGGACGAGACGGTTGGAGCGAAGTGTAAATCCCGATACATAGGGGAACCAAACAGGAAAAATTAATCACGAAAACACGAAATAATAAAAACGCGAAAAAAGACGGCCTAAATTTCGTGCTTTACAGCTTTCGTGTTTTCGTGATGAAAAGGGTTTTACCATAAACTGAACAAGGTGCTCAGTGATTTATACCACCCAAAAAGGACAGGTAAGCTCCGGGGAGGCGATCGGCATCTTGCTGCTCGAAACATCGGTGCCGTTTATCCCCGGAGATGTCGCCAACGCCACCACCTGTGCGTTTCCGGTGAGGTTTCAAAAAGTCAAGCGCTTCAGTGTGCGGCGTGCTTTGAGCAAGGATCCATCGGTGTATGAAGATCTGCGTGAAGCCGCCAAGGACTTGGTGCAGCAGGGCGTGCGCGCTGTGACTGGAGATTGCGGATTCATGGGGATCCATCAGAAAAAACTTGTCCGTGAGCTTGGGGTTCCCGTGTTTCTGTCGAGCCTGCTTCAGATTCCCTTTATCTCTCTTCTGATCGGAGAGGATGCGAAGCTGGGCGTTATCACGTCCGACTCAAAAAGTCTCAGTTCCGATGTATTGGCAGCGGTGGGCGTGTCCAACCCCACAAATTTGGTTATCGGCGGACTGGAAGATAGTCAGCAGTTTTACCAGTTTGCCATTAAAGAAACAGGCTCTCTGGATGCCGAGGCGGTTGAAAAAGAGGTGGTAACCGTCGCCCGGGATATGGTTGCTGAAAACCCGCAGACCAGAGCGATTCTCCTGGAATGCAGTCTGCTGCCGCCATATGGCGCCGCTGTTCAGGATGCCGTAAATTTGCCGGTGTTCGGCTACATAACCATGATCAACTTTGTTTTTGCGGCCGTGGTCAAACAGCGATACACCGGGTTTATATAGTTCTCCCGAGGCGATAACCTGCGTTCATAATTTCGGCAGACTTGATGAAGCCTGTTGGATAACGGGGTGTCAAAATGGATAAGATCAAAAAACGGATTGAAGCGCTGAACAGCGAACTTATTCATTTGCGTCGCGATTTTCACCGGCATCCCGAACTCGGGTTCAAAGAATATCGCACTGCCGAGACCATAGAAAACTATCTCAATAAGCTGGGAATCAATACCCGCCGCATGACCCGGACAGGCGTTGTCGCTCTACTCGAAGGCGCAAAGCCCGGGCCGGTGCTGATGCTGCGAGCAGATATGGACGCCTTGCCGATTACCGAAGAGAATGTGCTTGACTATAAGTCGCAAAATACCGGCGTCATGCACGCCTGCGGCCATGATGCCCATATGGCCATGTTGCTGGTAGCCGCCAAAATCCTGTCTGAAAATAAAGACGATATCGCAGGGACCGTCAAGTTCGTTTTTCAGCCCAATGAGGAAATCGCCGGCGCCATCCACATGATTAAGGATGGTGTTCTTGAAAATCCCGCAGTCGACGCGGTAATGGGGATCCATATCTGGGCTCCGGTGGCGTCAGGCAAAATTGCCATTACGCCCGGCCCCGTCATGGGCGGTCTGGATGTTTTCAAGGTCGCGATTCATGGGAAGGGTGGCCACACCGGCGTGCCGGAGGATGCGGTGGATCCGGTTATAGCCGCAGCCAATGTAATACAGACCGTACAGGTGATCCAAACTCGGGAGATCAGCAATCTGAAATCAACAATTATCATGTTCGGCAAAATCGTTGGCGGAACGAAAAGCAATATCATTCCCGAAAAGGTTGATTTGGAAGGTTCCATCCGGTTTCTTTACCCGGGTGGTCCCGACAGCGAAGAGCAGCCCACCGAAAGATTCACAAGAATCGTGGAACAGGTATGCAAAACCCACCGCTGTACCTGTGAGATCGACATTGTTCATGAAAACATCCCGCTGATAAATAACGATGAAATGGTAAAGATCGCCAGGGACACCGCCAAAGAGGTGTTTGTTGATGAAAAGCGTCTGATCGACAATCAAACCATCGCCAGCGAGGATTTTTCCGAGCTCAGCACAAGGGTGCCGGGGGTGTTTATGTTCCTCGGAACGGGAAACGAAAAGAAGGGCACCAACATATCACACCACAACCCTCATTTTAACATTGATGAAGATACATTGCCTGAGGGCGTGGCAATGCATGTGAAAGGGGCATTGAATTTTTTCAAACATGCAGAAAGTTTGAAATTTCTTAGCCGTAAAAGGAGGTGATATAAAAAGTAAATAAGATACCCACTGATTTGTAAAGCAATCCCAATAAATGAAAGGAGTATTATTATGAAAAAGGTTTTTAGTATGATCGTAATCCTGATGCTTTTGATTTCCGTCGGTGTTGCGACCGCCTCGGAGTACAAGGGAAAGGCAATTAAGGCGCGCCTGGCATCCGAGGAAATCGAAGGCGATTTTATGACTGTTTGGGCCCACAACTT
>JBFFCW010000173.1:0-7890 GCA_041559695.1 Desulfobacterales bacterium | reverse complement strand
GACACATCATCTATTGTCAGCTTTTTTTGCGGGTCCTCCATATAGGCTATATAAGGACCAAGGAAATAGTGATCTATATCCGGTGTCAGCTGGAGTATCGGCTCAACCGGAGCGGCAACAGCGGGCCCCGCGACCCCCCCACAAATTATTAGCACCAGGAACACGGTCACGCCTGTCAGGCTTCGATAACGGCATGCTATTTTGCTGTGTCCAGCGCGCATGCGGATTCCTCTAATTTAAGCTCAAATGCCCTTTACCATACCGACACCTAAATCATAGGCTTTAAGGTTTAGCGCCAGCTTGTCGCCGGACAGTGCTTCAGAGATGGCAGCTTCAAAGCTGTCTCTATCCAGCGGCAATGCGCCGATGCCGGCGGCGGCGCCGATCATCATGATGTTGCCCAAAATCGGATTTCCCAGCTCCAGCGCCCTTTCGGTCGCCGCTAAAAACCAGCAATCTTCAGACAATTCCGCTATCCATGATTTAACCTCTTCCAAAGACGGGTAGCGCTGCTCACCGGAAATCACGCCGATGGCGTGAACCGGCCGTGTATTGCAAAGAACCTTGACGTTCGGGTTTCCGTAGTTCATCAACACCCGGATGGCTTCGGTGGGTTCTAAAGAAATGACCAGGTGGCACTTGCCTTTGGGAATCTGCGGTGACCAGCAAGATTCCGCAGATATGCGCAAATGACTCATCACCGACCCGCCGCGCTGGGAAGCGCCGAAGGTTTCACCAATGGTGATATTCAAGTTCTTGCGGGACAACATGTTACCGACAACCCTGGAGGCCATTACATTGCCCTGTCCGCCGACACCGGTAATTATAATATTATAGGGATCAAATGGCAGGCTCACATTTTTCATGAGTCAGGCGACCTCCTTTTTCTGGATCGCGCCCGAGGGGCAGATCGATGTGCACACCCCGCAGCCGACACAGATCACTTCATCGATTCGAGATACCCGATTATCTTTATCCCAATTCAAGCCGGGACATTTGAATATGCGGGTACAGAGTTGATTGCATCCGCAGCTTTGGCCCAGACAGATATTTTTATCCACAGACACATCAAACATTTTTTGGGCTTTCTTTTCCGGGCTCAGCGCACACATCTGTTTCAACACCAGAACTTTGAGTCCTTTTATTTCAAAGAGCTCAAAAATGGTTTGTTGGGTTTTTCCGATATCAAAGGGGTCACTGATTCTTACCGTGGCGCCCATGGCCTCACATATTTTAGCCACGTCCAGAGCCGGAACTTCATCGCCGCCGGCATCCACCGGTAAGCCCGGATGGGGTTGAAAACCGGTCATCGCTGTTCCGCCGTTATCCAGCACCACGATAGTAATGTCCGATTGGTGGTGGATGGCGTTGACCAGGGCCGGCAGGACCGCGTGGAAAAAAGTTGAATCCCCCACGGTGGCCAGAACGGGCTGGTTCATGCCGAATTGACCTAATTTGCCAAAACCGCTGGCAAGTCCGACACCGCTTCCCATGGCATGCAGCGTCTTCAATGTACTGAAACCGGTGGGCAGCACGGCCAGGGAATAGCAGCCGATATCACCGCAGACAAACCCTTCCCGGCCGTCCATCTTCAGGGCATTGTGGATGGACCAGAACGAGGCCCGATGGGGGCAGCCGGCGCAAAACGTCATGTCGCGGCCAGGGGCTCCGGAAACAACCACTTCCTGGGACCTTTTGGCATACGCTTCGGGTACGGCCGCGTAATCCACTTCTAAAATTTTGGATACGGCCGCCGCTACCAGATCCGGATTCATTTCATTGGTGGTGGGGATATTGCCCTCGCGTTTACCAAAAAAGGCCTTGGGGCCAATCTTCGATGCCAGCTCGGCCGCTAAGATTTTGACATTTTCTTCGAGAAACGGAATGACTTCTTCGACAATCAGGATCTTATCGGTGATACCAAGATATTTCTCCACCAGCCTGGGCGGCAGCGGCCAGGTCGTGCCCAGCTTCAGCAAACCGACCCGATCGCCCACACCCAAAAGACGGATCGCCTCTTTGCTGTAAAGGTGGCAGGCACTGCTGGTAATCAATAAGAGTTCCGGTGCCTGCGGGCCATTGTAAAAATTGAAAGGAGATTCTTCAAACCTGGCCGTGACCTGTTTCAATTTTTTCTGCTGCTGCTCGTGTCGGTAAGGCACCGGCAAGCTCGCCATGGGGCCTTCCAGGGGATCCAGCATAAAACCGCTGTGTTTAAAAAAGGCCTTTTTTTCTATCGGTTGAAGCTCTCCGAAAACCACGATGCCGCTGGCATGCGACAGACGGGTCACACTGCGCACCATGACGACATTGTGTATCGCTTCGGAAAGCTCAAAGGCTGCTTTAAGCATATCTTTGGCTTCCTGGAAATCGCCGGGTTCCAGCAACGGGAGTTCCAGCATCCGTGCAAAATGCCTGGATTCCCCTTCATTGGCACTGGAAAGCGCACCGGGATCATCACAGTGCACCAGCACCATTCCGCCCCGAACGCCCGTCAGTGCCAGATGCAAAAGGAAATCCGATCCGACGTTGACGCCGTTTTGCTTCATGACGCAAAGCGATCTGAGACCGGCAAAGGATGCGGCGGCTGCTACCTCCATGGCCACTTTTTCATTCACCGACCATTCCACGTAAAGATTCTGGTCTGTTGAAACTTTTGCCAGGGTTTCGATGATTTCGGATGAAGGGGTCCCGGGATAACCGGCGGCGACACTGACACCGGCCTCCAGCGCCCCGCGGGCGATGGCCTCGTTGCCCATGACCAGGTGCCGCTCCCCTTCCCGACCTAGCGATATGATTGACATAATGCCTCCGTCTTAAAAAAAGTGCCTAAAGTGAACTGAAATGATTAAAGTGACTAAAGTTGTGGAATTCTGCCTATTTAATATAAAGATGAAGCACAACGACGCCTTAACTTTAGTCACTTTAGTTCACTTCACACTTTAGATCACTTTCTTGTTAAGTATCCGATCGACAACAGTCTGCGGTATACGCACCGCAGCGCGTTCCTCTCCTTTGGTATTAATCAGTTCTCTACGGATCAGTGTGCGCAGGGATCGATCTTTCTTATCGGCCGCCGCTCTGGATAGATGTTTCAGATTTTCATCCGGAAAATTGTCGGTTTCGAGAAAGCCCTCCCCGCGGGCGTGCGCAATGAGCTCAGCGCCTTTAGCGGAGCGTAGGATCAAAGTGTTCCAACCCGGCCGCCCTTCAAACATCCCCACTGAAACATCGGCCAACTCGGAAGTCATGTCCGGACAGACAAAGCAGGTATGCGGAATCAGCGGTTTGATTTCGGAAAGTGAAATCTCGACCCTGCCGCTTGCGGTATCCAGAACCAGGATGTTGGCAGGCGGCGGTGGAATGTCCATGCCCACAATGCGGGATATATCCAGTTTTTCCGACAATAAATCGATCAGCTGTCGGGTGTCCAGGGACCAGTTGCAAAACAAGCCCACCGTGAGAGATAGCGGAACCTCATGGGCATCTTCTGCCAGCGGGTTGGACTTCATCTGGGCCACGGCCACCATCTGGCAGGGAGTTCCCACGACCCCGATGCGCTGGTAGCCCTGGCGCACCGCCAGATTTACAGAAGATAACGTGGGGGCGGCCATGAATTTGGAACTGGCGCATCGCGCGGCGTCCTGCCAGTCTGTCACGATGCGGGGTACCGGGGTCAGGGCCTCGCGGTCCGTTAATGCGGCAGCGTTGATCAAACCGGTCTTCAGGGCAAACGTGAGCAGCGCCGTTACCGTGCCGCCGGATTGGAATGTACCTTTTTTCATTTTGCCCCCGGCCCGGGAGGCCAGCACTTCCCGGCAATCTCCCAGGGGGCTGCCGTCATAAGGCACGCCCCGAATCGCTTGTGAAAGCGCATCCAGATCGACTTCAGCTTTGGGGCAATAGGCATAGCAGCGGCCCTGTTCCAGGGTGCACGGGAACAGCCGGGCCGTCTTGCCTTTATAATTTTTAAAATAAGGACAAATATCCACACAGGCGCCGCAGCCGATGCACAATTCCCTTTTGTGGACATCCTCCAGCAGTTCGTTGGATCCGAGTATTTTTCGTTGCGGGATTTCCATATAATGTTTCAGCTCCCTTTTTTGATAAATGACCAGGCCAGATCACTGATTGACCGGGTAAGCCGGCCTCTTTCTAAAGCATGGGTTGAACTGGCCGTACCCATCAGCCCGCGTTTGTAGACACCCTGGCAAATGCTCGCCAGGCGGAAAAAAGCAAAGGCCATATAAAAATTCCAGTTGGGAATGCCCGCCCGGCCGGTCCGGCGGCAATATTCTTCAATAAATTCCGACTCGACAGGAATCCCCGATTCCGGTCCGCAAATACCGCGCAGGCTGGGAGTGCCGGCCGTAGAGAAGTGGTAGGGGCCGCAGCTGTAGGCCAGGTCGCCCAAGGGATGACCCAGAGTGGAAAGCTCCCAATCCAGCAAGGCCAGGATTCTGGGTTCAGTGGGATGAAACAGCATGTTTTCCATGCGGTAGTCGCCATGAACGATGCAGGTGATATCATCCGTCGGCACGTTTTGCGGCAGGTATTTCATCAGGTTTTCCATGGAAGGAATCTGATGGGTTTTAGCCGAGACGTACTGTTTAGACCAGCGCCCGATCTGGCGGGCAAAATAGTTGCCGGGTTTGCCGAAATCCGATAAGCCCAGGGTTTCATAATCCACCGAATGCAGCGCTGCCAGCACCCGGATCATCTCAAAATAAATCGCCCGGCGCTCCCGTGCAGGTAGCCCGGGGAGGGTCACATTTGAAAACAAGCGGCCTTCGACATACTCCATCACGAAAAACGTCGTTCCGATCACCGTCTCGTCTTCGCACAGAAGATACATTCTGGGCACCGGCACGCCGGTAGGTTCAAGCGCCTTCATGACGCGGTATTCACGGTCGACCTGGTGCGCGGAAGGCAGGAGTTTACCCGGCGGTTTTTTGCGCAGCACATATTGGTGAGCACCGCAATCTAAAAGAAACGTCGGATTCGATTGCCCGCCTTCAAACTGCAGGATACTGAACGGCTCGCAAAAACCATCAAGTTCAGCTTTCAGATATTTCGCTAAAGCGGCTTGATTGAAACGGTGCGCCTCCCTTACCGGCGTAAGTTTGGCTTCAGTGTTCATGATTCTTTTCCCAGTTCCAGTCTGGCGATGACTTCACGATGAACTTCATCGGGGCCGTCAGCCAGCCGCAGGGTCCGGATGTTGGCATAGGCCCCGGCCAGCCAGATGTCGTTACAGACGCCCAGTCCGCCGTGCGCTTGAATGGCTCGATCGATGACTTTGAGCGCCATATTGGGAGCAACTACTTTTATCATGGCAATTTCAGTTCGCGCCACCTTATTGCCGACCGTATCCATGCGGTGGGCCGCATACAGTGTCAGCAGGCGGGCCTGGTCGATCTCGCAGCGGGATCGGGCAATGTCCTGGCGGATCTGGCCCATTTCAGCTAACGGCCGCTTGAAGGCCACGCGGGTTTTAACCCGCTGACACATCTCTTCCAGAGCCCGCTCAGCCACGCCAATAGCGCGCATGCAATGGTGAATCCGGCCCGGCCCGAGGCGCCCCTGGGCGATTTCAAATCCCCTGCCCTCTCCGAGCAAAATATTGGATACGGGAACACGCACGTCCTTGAAGATGATCTCGCCGTGGCCGTGGGGTGCCCCGTCATAGCCGAAGACCGGCAGCATGCGCTTGATTTCCACGCCCGGGGTATCCCGCGGCACAAGGATCATGGATTGCTGACGGTAGGGGTGCCCTTCAGGGTCGGTCTTGCCCATGAATATGTAAATTTCACAGCGCGGGTCTCCGGCGCCCGATATCCACCATTTGTGCCCGTTGATCACATATTGATCGCCATCGCGAACGATACGGGCTTCGATATTTCGGGCATCCGAAGAAGCCACGTCGGGCTCGGTCATGCAGAAAGCAGATCGAATTTTGGCCTCCAGCAATGGTTTGAGCCATCGCTCCTTTTGTTCCTCCGAACCGTATCGCACCAGCACTTCCATATTGCCGGTATCCGGTGCCGAACAGTTGAAAACTTCCGAAGCCCAGTATGTCCGACCCATGATTTCACACAGGGGGGCATACTCGTAGTTGGTCAGTTCGGCGCCATACTCACTTTCCGGCAGGAACAGGTTCCACAGCCCTTCGGCCCTGGCCTTTTCTTTAAGGTCTTCCAAAAGCGGAATAACTTTCCAGCGATCGCCCTCATTGAGCTGGCGAAAAAACTCCGGTTCATTCGGATAAATGTGCTTATCCATGAATGCCTTGAGCTGTTTCTGCAAACTTATGGCCTTGTCTGAAAACTCAAAAAACATAATGTTCACCTCCTCCGCCCTTTCGCGTGTTCAGTGTTCAGGTGTCAGGTGTCAGTATTGATTTGGATGAGGTATCTCAAATTCAGATGCTGAGCACTGAAACCTGACACTTGAAACCTACATTTTGGTGAAACCTTATATCTGAAACCCACATTTCGAAACATAACGCTAGCCGATCTGAAAATGGCTCGCCTCGAACTCCGGGCGGCCTTCATAGCGCTTTAAAAATTGCCCGGGAAGTTTTTGGATGTTTTCAAAAATTTTTTCATCGAACTGAATCCCGGCTTGCTGAAAAGCCTTGAAAATCGCGGCGGGTTTGGGGGGGCACCCCTTGATTGAAATTATTTCACGTATGTCCGGATTGTCTTTATGGGCCTGGTGCATGCATTTGCCAAACAGGATGGTTTTCTTTTTACCCGGTCTGGGCTGCATGACTTTACCGCTGAGCACTTCGACATCTTCCCAGGGGTCTCCCTGCCAGGCTTTGGCAATCGCATAGAAAATCGTGCGGGTCAGTCCCGAACAATAGGTACACAGGCTCAGATCGTACTTGTAATAAGACAGTCCCGCAACCCCCATTTTTGAAATAGGCAGCGGCAGGGATTCGTCTTCGGTGTATGAAAAATCATATTGATGCGGTGATCTGACCTTATCAACCGGCTCACCAACGACTTCTATATCGGAAAGATCGACCGGTCTTTTACGGTTGCGGGCAGCATAAACCAGATGGGGTACATTCGCGGGAGGGTGGCCCAGCACGGCTGCGCCGACCATATCAGCCGAAAGCACATCGGCCGAAGCGACCAGCAGATTGCTGCGATGCATGGTTCCGTCAATATTCGGTCCGCGCTCGGAAGTATAAATGCCGTCCAGCAAGGTCATCATCGGCGGCATGGGGTCAGCAAGCCTTGCCACCATAAAGTGCAGATCTTTTGCGGGATCGGTATTATGGCATTTTTTGCGGGAAGGGATATCGATCATCCCTTTCAGATTCTTGATTCCCAGACTGACAACCGTCATGCTGTGGGTTTTCAAAACCGGCAAATCCACCACAAAATCGGATTCCAGAATATCAGGGTTAAATTTAAGGACTACCCCATCTCCCAGGTCGACATTTTCAAAGGGGCGCTTCCAGATATTCACCAATTTTACCCCGTAGCGCTTTTGTAACGCACGATATCCCAGTGTGTCAAAGGCGTGTTCCTGATCCTCGGTGGCTTTGGGGTCGCTCAAGACCGTGCCTTCGCCGATGAGAATTTCATCAACGCCGTATTCTTTGAGCAGAACCACCATATCTTCAACAACGCGGCTGGTCGTAATAACCCCATATTTGGGAAAATTCGTTTCTCGGGTCCAAAAAACGATATTGGGTTTTACAAACACACGGGCTTTATGAGGCAGCTGATCCAGGCCCCGGCAAAGCGCCACGATTCTGCGAACCGATTCCAGCGGTTTTTCATACTTAACAATCGAAACGATTGATTTTGGCGTCATGTGCAATTTCTGAGCTGGATCCCTGTTTTAGGAAATTTGCTAAAATAAAAGCTACTT
>JBFFCW010000172.1:0-7923 GCA_041559695.1 Desulfobacterales bacterium | reverse complement strand
ATATCTGGGGTTGCTGGGTTGAGCGCCTTGTCCAGTTACCCGTTGGCCCGTAATATTTTAAAATTAGACATTTTCCGATTTCAATGGGCTCAACAGAACAACGCGCCTCACGGGCCCAGCCGGCAAACCGATGATCTTGAAATCGCTTCAAGACTCATTTTATTCTCATATCGCCGACCGGGCCGATTCAACAAAAAATTATGCAACAAACTTTCTTGGAATCAGCCCAGAACCTTCAACCGGTTTGGAAGCGCAAGCTTAAGCGGGCAGGCCGCGCGATTCAAATCTGGGTGCGCGACCTCATCTATTCACTGATCGAAATCGCTATTCTGTTTACCGCCACGGCGGTGCTGGCCGGCATCTTACTTTCTTTTCTGGAGGCCTTCTGGTACCTCTACCTCCAAACCCCCGTGGGCATCAAATATACCGCGGACCCTGCCAGACTATCGCCGCACCTGTTGACGCAATTATTCAAACAGGATCTGTTTTTGTTTTCCGTTGAAGTTGCCACAGCCGCGCTGGCCGCCAGTCTGATAATAAGTGCCGCATTCCAGATTACCGCTTTGCGCCGCTATGTTTATGTTGGCCGCGGTC
The DNA here is from genome assembly GCA_041559695.1 of Desulfobacterales bacterium. Taxonomy (GTDB): domain Bacteria; phylum Desulfobacterota; class Desulfobacteria; order Desulfobacterales; family JAHEIW01; genus JAHEIW01. The sequence continues at coordinate 7,329 of JBFFCW010000172.1, read as the reverse complement.
TGCCCAACCGCGTCATTGTACTTTTGCTGTTCAGCGCCGCTGCGGGTTTTAAGCTGGCGCATACCGGCCCGGTCGACCTGCCGGTCGCCATCGGGGTGTCGATCGTTCCGAGCCTGTGCCTGTTTCCATCGTGCATGAAAATTTCAGCCAGAATCTTACCCGAGTTGACCCCTTGGGGAATCATAGAAATCATCAACAACGCAAAAAACGTCCTCATTCATTCCGACGACCGGGTTATGCCGGGCCCGCAAGCACCCCTTTCTCCGACGCGCGGCGGCAATTTACAGCCGTCCGTTGCCCTCAAGGCTGAACCTTCAGCAAAAGACCGCGGGGCGAGCGGGGCAGTTCGCTAAACCAAAAATTAATGTGTGAATTTGCCTGTATCGGACCCTACCGGTTCATCCTCTAAAAACCCTTGTTAAATCGATTGGAAACCTGTACTTTTCAGACAAGTGGGTTTTGGGTGAAATCTCAGCTTGCGAGCCGTGCCAATTTTCACTCTGACCTGCCAAGCATCCTCGTTTTCTTATGGCCGGGAAAGTCTCAATAAATCTATCGTGTTGATGTTTTGCTTATTTTGGTCAAGTGCTTGGACTCGTCTAAAGCATAAGCGGTTGTCATGGAATTTAGTATAATCCCGGATAAAGAAGCCCTGAGCAGATGTGCTTGGTGCCAAAGCCGTATCTACGACGATATGGAAGTCTTTGGTTTTGGCGCAAAGCTAAAGCCAAATGTTGCCTTATCTGAATATGAAAGCCATTGCATTCAGATAGACCTGGTTTCAGAAGAAAAGCCTGTTTATATGATGGTAACAGCTCAAGGCTCGGAGGCCAAAAGTGAAGGTAAAGACGGTATGTTTTTAGTCTGTTCTGAAGGGTGTGGTAAAAAACTAAAGACCGTTTTAGAAAAAGAAATTTCTTTAGGAAAGATGTTTAAAACAGTTTGGTATGAGTAAGCATCGCTGTTTCAACACCGGCTGAAACTGGCTCGCAATTTTCCCGGGGTACGATTTACTGCAAGTGCCAATTCAGTTCCGACCATTTTAGTCTAATATTGTGTACTTCGGCACCCCGGTTAATGCCAACATCATTTTTTTATCATTTCCCGAACCGCCGTTTTTAAGTCTATTTGATTGTTTAATAATTGGCGGGTCTCGACTCGGCTTTGATTAGACACCCCGGCCTCCGAAAAGTTTCGCTATATTTTGACAAAAATTATGAAATAGCGAAGAATAGGTGCGGCTGAACATCTCTTTTGCCTAAATTGAGCGTTTTGATCAGGATCGATCGGCGGATAGGGAGGGATGAGCGATGGCGGATATGCTGATAAAATTATATAAACTTGCAGATGATTGGCCGTTTTTAGCAGAACAGCAGGCGCTTGGAATTCGCATTCGCAAACCGATTGGGCTTGAGAAACACGGCATCATCGCCTGGGTATCTGATCATTTCGGCGCCGGCTGGGCCAGTGAAACCGATGTGGCCCTCTCAAATAAACCCGTGACCTGTTTTGTGGCCGTAAAAGATGCAAACATTATCGGTTTCGCCTGCTACGATGCCACCGCATTGGGATTTTTCGGCCCCATTGGTGTTGCAAAATCACATCGCAAGAAAGGCACGGGCACGGCATTAATGACCGCATGTTTGCTGGATATGAAACTCAAAGGCTATGGCTACGCGATTGTCGGTGCAGTCAGGGACACGAATTATTATAGAAACGCCGTAGGTGCTATAGAAATTCCGGATTCCTCCCCCGGTATTTACCATTCACAAATCAGGGATTCTCACCCGAAAATCAAATAAAACGACGAAAAGATCTAAACGCCGAACCTTTTGCTCAAGAAACCCCATTCCTCACCGATATTAATACAGGGCCGATATACCCGGGCCATTTCTGCCTGAAAGTTTATTCAACAAGGAGCGTGTAATGAAAATGCCCAAACAGAACCGTTTTGCCCGTACCGGATTCAAACTTCTGGGTTTTACGTTCGTGATGGTCGCCACCATGTTAATGCTTTTCGGATGCTCGCATACCGAAGCCGTAAGGGTACCCCCCAAGGTTGAATTAAAAACCTACCGCACGATCGGTGTGATCGAATTTTCCACAAATGCTGAACATACGCTCAAGCCATATGTCACCCAGAATTTCATTCAAAATATCCAGTCGGCGCAGCCGGGGACGCGGATTCTCGAACTGGGGGACGAAGATCAATTATTGCGCTCACTGGGGCGCAGCAAACTCAATCCGGAAACCATTCAGTCCATCGGTAAAAAGTACAATGTCGATGCAATCATATGGGGACACCTTGAAGTTTCTGAAATAAAGCCGAAAATTAATATATACGCCGCTGCGAAAACCTTGAATGCCAAGGCTTATATTGCAGCAGCACTCAGAACCCGAATTTTGGAAACCGACAGTGGCGCCACCTTCTGGACCCGGGCCAATTCCGCCAAAACCCACGTGGCCAAAATATACCTGATGGAAGGAGGCGGTTTCAGTTTCGGCGTCAGCGACCCCAGGGAAAAATACGGAAAACTGGTTCCCCACCTGGTATATGCCAATACTTCGGATTTTCGATCGCAGTATGAATATCGAACCGTAAAATAATTAGCGTTCATCTCAAAAATACCAATAGCAAAGGAGAATCCACCCAACATGGATTCCCCCTTTTATTTTTATCTCCTACCCCCGTTCTTAAGCCCGGTGCCTCTCGCCGCATTCCATATTCCGCATTCCGAAATCAAGCCGGTTTGTCCCGCTTCAGCTGGTCCTCAATCATCGCCAGGCGCTTTTTTAGATTTATGAGCTCTTCGGTGGAACTCTGATCGTGCTGTTTACGGTCGATTGCCTCACAAAACGCCCGAATATTGGCGTTGATGGTGCTGATCATCAATTGATCTTCGGAACTGTAAATCCTGGCTAACATTTCAACAGCGGTACCGAAGCCGGTGATGTCCTGATCGCTTTGCAATTCATCGGCCGGCCGGGGCTGCCAGCTCACCTGAAGTTTATAGGGTGAGGCCTGGCTGGACAGCTCATCCTTCGGTTTCGACCCCGCTGAAGTATATTCCACACGTACTTTCGGACCGTGTCCAAAACGAAGCCAATCCATAGAGCACCCGCTTTGCTCCGCCACTTTATAAATCCAACCCGGAGGAACATCATCCCGTTTTCTGGCCGCACCGATATTTTGCCGTGTAATGCCTAAATATTTTGCCAGTTGCCCGTCGGATTTGACATTCAGCACTTCTTTCAACCGCCCGATGATCTCCTCTGTTTCGCTCAGTGAAAGTTCCATATTATTGTTATTATTTGTTTTTTCTTTTTTTACCATACTTTGCTCCCGGCTGTTCAGTAGATGGGGGATATTCTTTTTGCAAAAATATTTTGCTTTTTAGGCAAATTTTTATTGACAAACAGTATTTGCTGTTTTATACCACCTTAAAGGCAAGGTGACATTACATCACCGACAGCATGACCTTCACCGATAATAGATGCATCGCCCGTACGAATGGCAAAAAAGTTTCTCATTCGTTTTGACGCAAATTTTAAATACCAGCCAATCGGTAAAAAAGCAAGTTTTTATTGACAGTTTGCAAATAATGTTGCGCCGCGTATTCAAAGATTCCCTGTCGCAGCGGCATGGGAATGATTCATAACCCTCAATTGAAAGGAGGATGAAATGCAAAATTGCAGACGAATTGCAGCCGTATGGATTGTTGTTTTAATGAGCCTGGTCGTTGCGACCGGCGCTTATGCCGGCGATATTGAAAAAATTAACATCAACACGGCCACTGCTGAACAGCTAACGCAATTAAAGGGCATCGGTTCAAGTCATGCCGCCGGTATCATCGCCTATCGCGAAAAAAATGGCCCTTTCAAAAATCCTGAAGATTTAATAAAAGTCCCGCGAATCGGCCAGAAAACATTTGAGAAAAATAAAGATTTGATCATCATTAAAAATTCCAAAAAGAAGCAGGCCAAAAAGTAACCGATCATTCGAATAGCAATTCAGCCGCCTGTTTATCAGGCGGCTGAATTTTCACTGTTCATAAAAGGCCGCCAGTAATTTGATAAGGAGGATGGAAAATGACGGATAAAATAAACAGCTACAAAGATTTACGTGTTTTTCAGAATGCGATGAAGGCCGCCATGAAAATTTTTGAACTAACTGAGAATTTTCCGCCCGAGGAGAAGTATTGCATGACCGATCAGTTGCGGCGCTCCTCTCGTTCCGTTTGCGCGAACATAACCAGAGCCTGGCGCAAAAGGCGATTCAAAACTCCTTTTATTGCCAAGTTGAACGATTCTGAAGGCGAAGCCTGTGAAACACAAGTATGGGTTGAATTTGCCAGACAATGCAAGTACCTGGATGATGGCGTATGCGATGATTTGGATGCGGTCTATAATCACATAATGGGGCAACTCGTGAAAATGATGAATCAACCGGAAAAATGGTTGATCAAAAACCAGCAGAAACCGGCAGCCGGCTCACCTTCATCTTGACGTTATGTCGTTATAACGTTATATCGTTATAGCGTTAAATATATTTGGGGGAAGGAAAATTATGTCAACGGGAACAAAACGAGCAACGATATATATGGATTCTGAGCTCCATCGGGCCTTGCGAATGAAGGCAGCTGAGACTTCCAGCTCGATTTCTGAAATTGTGAATCATGCGGTTAAGCTGGCACTGACAGAGGACGCCGAAGATCTGGCCGCTTTTGAACAACGGGCAAAGGAGCCGCTGGTTTCATTTGAAGATGTTTTAAAAGAGCTCAAACGCAATGGCCGAATATAAGATTTATTTTAAAGGATCCGCCGTAAAGGACCTTGACAAGATTTCCAAAAAGGACCTCCAGCGCATCATCAATCGCATCCATCTTCTTAAAGAAGATCCGCGATCACCTGGTTGTGAAAAGCTTTCCGGTCAGGAGCGTTATCGGGTTCGGCAGGGAAATTATCGCATCGTTTATTCCATTCAGGACGATGTGCTCACCATCTGGGTTGTCAAAATCGGCCGCCGCCGCGATGTCTATCGATAGGCTAATTGGCGGTCACAATTTGTGACCTCAAGTTGGGAAGGATCTCGATACGTTCCAGTGGCTTTTACCGAGCAAGGCGTCGCCATGCTATCCAGTGCGCTAAAAAGTGATAGGGCTGTTCAAGTTAATATTCAGATTATGCGGGCATTTATTTATTAAAATGAGGCAAATGTACTTTAGCCATGATGATTTAAAACAAAAAATCATTGCCATGGAACGAAAGTATGATAAACCATTTCAAATCGTTTTCGAAGCCATCAAGCAATTATTGGAGGCGGATGAGAAACCGAAACGAAAAATTGGCTATGTAAAAACACCCAAAACTTCTTCCGGCAAAAAAAATACACATTGTTCGCAGTGAAATATGCAGCCCCAGCAAATCCTAAAAAAATACTTCGGATATGATACATTCCGCGAACACCAGCTCGACGTCATCCAAAAAATAATCGATGGACAAGATGCCTTCGTTCTGATGCCCACCGGCATCGGTAAATCCATTTGCTACCAGATCCCCTCGATCATTCGTCATGGCGTCGGGCTTGTCATATCTCCCTTGATCGCATTAATGCAGGACCAGGTTGGCGCTTTGCGCCAGAGCGGGGTCTCTGCCGAGTTCCTCAATTCCAGCCTTTCCCGGCCGGAAGCACAACTTGTTGAAAACCGGGTGGTGTCCGGCAAGGCCGATATTCTTTATGTCGCACCTGAACGGCTGCAGAGCGAGGGTTTTCAGCGGTTTATCCAGAAATTCCCCATTGCGGTTTTTGCCATCGATGAAGCGCACTGCGTGTCCCAGTGGGGTCATGATTTCAGGCCGGAATACCTGACGATATCTGGGGTGACCGACAATTTTCCGAATGTGCCGCGAATCGCTTTAACGGCGACAGCTGACACGGTCACACGCCAGGATATACTGGATAAGCTTAAATTGGGGCGGGCAGCGCAGTTCGTCTCCAGCTTTGATCGTGCGAATATCTATTACCGTGTCCTGCTCAAAAATAACGACCAACAGCAACTGTACGATTTTATTCAGAGCGAACATCCCGGTGAACCGGGCATTGTCTATGTCAGAACGCGGCGTCGCGCCGATCAAATCGCAAGCTGGCTGCAAGAAAAAGGGCTGCCGGCTTTTTCTTATCACGCCGGGTTGGACCCGCACACCCGGACAGAACGTCAAAGACAATTTCTGCATGATGATGGCCTCATCATTGTAGCGACCATTGCATTTGGCATGGGCATCGACAAGCCGGATGTGCGCTTTGTCGCCCATTTGGATTTGCCGGCCAGCATGGAGGCCTATTACCAGGAGACCGGACGGGCCGGCCGAGATGGGCAACCAGCGGATGCGTGGATGGTTTACTCCCTTGCTGACGTGGTGGCCATGCGAAAGCTCCTGGATCAATCGGAGGGAGACGAAGCCTTCAAACGTATTCAACAGCGCAAGCTGGAAGCCTTGCTGGGGTACGGTGAGGCCGTGGAATGCCGTCGCGAAGCCCTGCTGGGTTATTTCGGCGAGACGTACCCGGCGCCGTGTCTAACTTGTGACAACTGCTCCCAAACGGTCGAAGCCTGGGATGGAACCATTGCCGCCCAGAAGGCGCTTTCCTGTGTGTATCGCACCGGTCAGCGCTTTGGCGCCGCGCACCTGACCGATATCCTGGTCGGAAACCCAAACGAGCGAATCTTACGGTTGCGGCATGACAAACTGAAAACCTTCGGCGCCGGCAAGGAATTGTCCCCAAAAGAGTGGCGGTCGGTGTATCGCCAGCTGCTGGCCGCCGGCATGCTAAGCGTCAATATCGGAAAAATTTCAGGTTATCGTCTCACCGAAAAAAGCTGGTCTGTTCTGAGGAGCGAAAGGAAGGTACGGTTGCGCAAAGATCCCCGGCTGGTCAGGAATAAAAAGGCCATCAAAACATCAACAAAACACAAGCCTGACCTCATGGACAACGACGCCCGGCAGCTTTTCGAAAAGCTTCGCCGCCTGAGGCTCGATCTTTCAAAAAAACTCGGGGTACCGCCGTTTGTCATCTTTCATGACAAGACCTTAACAGAAATGGCAGTCTTCAAGCCGAACAGCCGCGGGGAGTTCCTGCAGATCAACGGGGTCGGCGAACAAAAAGCCGAAAAGTTCGGGGATGTTTTTCTAAACGCAATTAATGAAGGTTCAAATTAAAAATTGGACATAACGTCATGTCTTTTTGATTTTTTGGTAATAGGAATCAGAAAGATATATCGCCGCCAAGGGATTGTGACCGGTCACGCGGTCTTTTACAGCCAAAACCGT
>JBFFCW010000171.1:0-8116 GCA_041559695.1 Desulfobacterales bacterium | reverse complement strand
TTCAAGCGCCTGACGGGTTTGTGCGCGCGAGGCCGGATGCTGAATGCAATGATCCAGGCACATAATAACGTCCGAACCCAGGCAGGTCTGAATTTCAACCGCTTTTTCAGGGGTCAAAATATGACGGTTTCCATCGATATGCGATTGGAAGGTCACGCCCGCTTCGGAAATTTTAGCCAGCTTGGCCAGTGAAAAAATTTGAAAACCGCCGCTGTCTGTCAGGATCGGGCCGCTCCAGTTCATAAATCTGTGAAGGCCATCAAATTGTTTGATGACGTCGCAGCCCGGCCGCAGATAAAGATGATAGGTATTGCCGAGAATAATCTGGGCTCCGGCCGACAAAAGTTCTTCGGGCGTCAGCGATTTGACCGAACCCTGAGTGCCCACCGGCATAAAAATCGGCGTCTCCACTTTGCCGTGGGCGGTCTGAATGACACCGGCTCTGGCACGGGTGGTCTTAGATTCGGCAATAATTTTAAAATCAAACATAACCATAAATGAGCTAAAATTAAAAATGATCTAAAATGCCTAAAATTGAAGAATTCAATCCTATTTATAATAAAAGATGGAGCGCAGCGACTCCATAACTTTAGGCATTTTAGCTCATTTTAGGCATTTTAGGCACTTCTAATTTTAGAGCACCTGTGTAACTTTCTCTGCCTTAGAAGATAAACTGCTATTTTTGAGATAGCTTAATTATATGATGAGCATTGCATCTCCATAGCTGTAGAACCTGTACTTTCGTTTAATGGCTTCTTGATAGGCGTGCATAACTTTTTCACGTCCGGCAAAGGCTGAAACCAGCATGAGCAGCGTTGATTCGGGAAGATGAAAGTTGGTAATCATTGCATCAACCGCCTTAAATCGATATCCCGGATAGATAAACAGGTCACAGCAGCCGGTTTCGGCCCTCACCCACCCAGCAGCATCGGAAGCATATTCCAGTGTGCGCACACAGGTGGTCCCAACCGCTACCACTCGATGGCCGACGTTGCGGGCTGAATTGATCTGATCTGCTGCCTGCACGGGAATCGAATAGGGTTCCGCATGCATCTGATGGGACCGAATATCTTGCGACCGCACCGGTAAAAAAGTTCCATAACCCACGTGCAATGTCAGCGAAACGATTGCAATTCCGCTGGCTTTCAGTTTTTCAAGTAGTTCGGGCGTAAAGTGCAACCCGGCGGTGGGCGCAGCGATGGCCCCTTTTTCGGATGCATAAACGGTCTGGTAAGCGGCCCGATCATCGCACGGCGGCTCAAACTTCGGGCTGCGCCGGATATAAGGCGGAAGGGGCACTTGCCCGATGCGGTCAAGCAGTGTCTCAAAATCCCCCTCGGCATAAAACCGGATGATGTAGCTTCCATTGCAGCGCTCGATCACTTTGGCACCCAGCCCCTCTTTGAAATAAAGTGTACGCCCCGGCTTTAACGGTTTGGCCGTTTTAACCAAACATTGGTAAACCGGATGGGTTTTTAGGGCTTTTGAATTCCCGTTGCCGTTAAAATTGCATATGAGAACTTCGACTTTTCCACCGCTGTCTTTTCTGCCCACCAAGCGCGCTGGAATGACGGCTGTATCGTTGACAACCAGCACGTCTCCCGGCCTCAGGAACTGGTCCAGCATCGTGAAGCGATGATGAAACAGCTCTCCAGCCTGGCGGTCCATTACCAGAAGGTTGGATTGATCCCTGCGGTCAACCGGTTTCTGGGCGATCAGTTCCGCTGGAAGCTCGTATTTATAATCGGATAGCGCGTACATAGTTATGGTTCGATTGGTTAAATTGGTTCGATTGGTTAAATTGGTTTGCAAATAGTCATTAACCAATAAAACCAATTGAACCAATAAAACAGCTATAACAGGTGGTTAAAAGGTCTCAAATCAAATTTACATCCTTACATCCGTCCAAAGTAAACCAGGGACAAACCCAGCACCATCAGCACCAGACCAACTCTTCTCAAAGCGCTATCCGGAGATACGATAATTTTTCCCACCCAGGTTTTCATCTTATTGGGAAACGCAAAATACGGCAGCCCCTCGATAATCATTACCATTCCAATTACACATAAAAAAAATTCCATTGGCTTTTAATTCCCAATCCCCCCCGGATAAGGTTTATACCGCTATTCTGATATCAAATTAAACTAATTTATATAGTCCGTTACGGTCTATTTTGTCAAAACAAATCAGAAGCCCTAAACACACAAAAATTAAGCGATTATTAACCATTACCGCTGAGTACCCGGTCCCGGTTGCAGCAGGATTGCGGAAAACTTCATTTTTCCTGGCCGGGAGTGATGAGGCGCGCGGCACGATTTAAAAATTAAAAACCGGATTCAACTTCAGAAAAATTTTGAGTTCACCATGACCGATGCAGCACCTCTCAAGAATTTCTGCTTGTCAAAGGGACAGGTTTAATAGTAATAATTTGCAACGCACCGATCCGGTAAAAATCCACTATTTTTGCACGGATACTATCCTTAAACCTGGTTTAAAGGAGCTTTGAAATGGAAAAAGCTGATATACCCGTGGTCAATCGATCGCTTTTTTCCTGGGTATTTGAAGGCAATGTCAAACTGCAGCTGTCGCTGTTGCTGATTATTGTCGTGATGGTTTTTGCCAGGGTGCTGCCACTGGAAATGCAAAAACGCATTGTCAACGAGGCCATCAATTTAAGACAAATCGATTTGCTGTTTACCTATTGCGGGATTTATCTGGTGGCCGTTATTGTTAACAGTGCGCTCAAATACCTGACCAATGTGATTCAAACCCTGTTAACGCAACGCGCCACCGCCCGCATGCGCAAAGCGCTCTACCATCATATCCTGACCCTGCCGTTGAATTTTTTTAGAAATACACAGCCGGGTTCGGTGGTCAACTCACTGGTCGGCGAGCTGGCGATGCCGGGGAATTTTGTGGGCATGGCCGTATCCGCTCCGGTGACCAATGTGCTGACCTTGCTGGCCTTTGCCGTTTATCTTTTTATGCTGAACCCACTTCTGGCAGGTGTGTCGCTGAGTATCTATCCCATCGTGGTCTTTCTCGTCCCTGTACTCCAAAAGGGTGTCAACCGCGCCAACAAAAGACGTGTGAATGCCGCCCGCAATTTATCCAGCCGCATCGCCGAATCCATCTCCGGCATTCATGAAGTCCACGGTAACGGTGCCTACAAAATTGAAAATCAAAAATATAATCGCCTGGTGGAGCGACTGGAGAAAATCCGAATTATCTGGAGTCTTTACCGCTTCGGTGTCAAAACCGCCAACAGTTTCTTCGTCAGTCTGGGGCCTTTTTTAGTATTCATCCTCGGTGGTTACCTGACCATAAAAGGCCAGCTGGAACTGGGTGCCCTGGTGGCCTTTTTGTCTGCCCAGGAGCGGCTGTATGATCCCTGGAAGGAATTGATTGAATTTTATCAGGTTTACCAGGACGGATCTGTCACCTATCAACGCACCATGGAATTTTTCGACGGAATGCCTGAACATGCCATTGAACCCAAAGGCCGCGAAGCATTTGATCTGGAAGCCAGCGTTGATGTCAAAGATCTTTCCTTCGTAACCGACAGCGGCATCCGTTTGCTGGACGGCATCAGCCTGTCCTTAAATCCGGGTGAACATCTGGCCCTGGTCGGTTTTTCCGGCAGCGGCAAAAGCACCCTGGCCCTTTGCATCGGCCAGCTCTACAAGTATACCAGCGGACACGTGTTAATCGGAGATAAAGAAGTTGCCGATCTGACGAAAAAAGACATGGTCAACAACATGGGCTTCGTGGCCCAGAATCCGTTTATTTTTGAGGGCACGATTGAAGACAACCTCCTTTATGCCTGTAAAGCCAAGATCGATGGAAACGGCCAGAGCGGCGATGGACTTCCGACCTTAGACGATATCATTGCGGTGCTGCATCAGACCGGAATATTTGTGGACGTATTGCGATTTGGCATGAATACCATATTGACCCATGACGAAAACAAGGAACTGGTCGATGTGATCATACGGGTTCGTGAAAGTTTCCAGCGCGATTTCGGAGAAGAGCTCTCCGATTATGTGGAATTTTTCGACGAGAATCGGTATTTAGTTTACTCAAGTGTCACCGAAAATTTGATTTTTGGAACCCCCAATAAAACGGATTTTGCTGATGCTAATTTATGTAATAATCAATATTTTCTTAACTTTTTAAAACAGGCGGACCTGACCCGCCCCCTGCTTAGTCTGGGTGCTGATTTGGCCCGACAAACGGTTGATATTCTCGGCAACCTCCCGCCGGATGCCATATTCTTTGAACAGAGTCCCATCCGTCCTGAGGAGCTGGACGAATTTAAAATATTGGTGGAAAAATTAAAGCGCCAGAAACTGCATGAGCTATCCCCGGAGCATCATGAAAAACTGCTTGAACTGGCGATGCGGTTTGTGCCGGGAGTGCACAAGATGGTGGCTCTGCCGGCCATTCTGGAAAATCTGATTTTAGAGGGTCGCGCCCTGTTCCGCGAAAATATCTCCAATGATTCGCCGGAGGCGATTACATTCTATGATATATCGCAATATATTTATTCCCAGACCATCTTAAACAATATCTTTTTCGGCAAAACCAAGACCGCCAACCCCCAGGCCCAGGAGAAAATCAATCAAAGCATCATCCAACTCTTGATCGAAGAGGATCTTCTGGAGACCATCATCGAAATCGGCATGTATTATCAGGTGGGAACCAAGGGCGACAAATTGTCAGGCGGCCAGCAGCAAAAGCTGGCAATTGCCAGAATATTTTTGAAGCATCCCCGAATCTTGATAATGGATGAGGCCACATCGGCACTGGATAACACGTCCCAGGCGCGCATCCAGAATCTGCTCGAAACCCGGTGGAAGAAAAAAAGCACTGTTATATCCGTGGTACACCGTCTGGATACCATCAAAAATTATGATCACGTGGCCGTTATGAAAGCCGGTAAAATTCTTGAAATCGGCACTTATAACGAACTGATTGCCCGGAAAGGAATGTTATATGAACTCGTCGGGAAGAAATGACGCCAGTCCGTCCAGCGAGTTGGAAGAGAACCTGGAGATCTTGAGGCAAACCTACTTTTTCTCAGGGCTGCCCCTTGAAACACTGAAGGTTTTTGCTTATCTTTGCACCAGAGAAAAATTTAAAAAAGATGAGTATATCTTTAAACAGCATGAAGAGGACGGACGGGCCTTTTACATCATCAGCGGAAAAGCCGCGCTGGAACGCCAGGATAACGACAGCGCCAAAAAAATTAGAGACTGCGCTATGGGTGAATTTATCGGCGGCCTGACGCTGTTAGGGGAAGTACGCCGCCTATTTTCCCTGAAGGCAGTGGAAGACACCGTCTGTCTGGTACTGGAACGGGAAAAATTTACAAAAGCGATGGAACAGTTTCCAATTATCATGCCCCGGATCTTCAAAGCGGTTGCCAAAAATATCGATTCCTGGGAGGAGCGGTTTTTAGCCGACCGTGCTGACATGTGCGGAGAATGTATGGTCAACCTTGGCGTCAGCCTGATTTGACCCGCAAGAAAAAAATTGTTTTCAAGATCGGTTCTTTTGCGCTACAATGAAGCACGATCCGCAAGTGGGACTTTACGGTCTCAAAGGTATACCGTCATGGCAAAAAATAAAGTTTCATTTAAACTGAAAAGTAAGTTATCCGAGTTGGATACCCTGTGCCAACACCTGGAACGGTTCGGGCAATCTATTGGACTGTCCCCAAAATGCATATTTGAAGCCAACCTGGCCCTTGACGAGCTGTTTACGAACATCATTACTTACGGGTTCGACGATAAAAAAGAACACACCATTGAAGTTACGATTTCACATCAGAATAACAAACTAATTTTCAATATTGAAGATGACGGCATCCCGTTCAATCCCACTAAAGTCGATACACCGGATCTGGAATGTACCATTGAAGAATGTAAAATTGGCGGGCTGGGGATCCATCTGGCCAAAAACCTGATGGATGAAGTTTGCTATCAGCGTTGCAAGAAAAAAAATATTTTGACGCTTAAAAAAAATATCAAGGAAGCTGAACCCGCAAAAAAGCGGATGAAAGGCTGATCTCAAATTCGATAACAGGGAGCTGAAGCGCACACTTTATGGGGGCGTTGATTTACGACTTTATATTTTAGTTTGCAGGGAGGAGAGTAAATGGAAATCATTGAAGAAAACCAGAGCGGAATCAACATTTTTAAACTCAACGGCCGCCTCGATTCTAATACATCCCAGGGGTTTGAGAAGAAAATTTTTCAAGCAATCGACGACGGTTCCAAAAGTATGATCATTGATTTTAAAGATCTTGAGTATATTTCAAGTGCCGGTCTGCGGGTTATTCTCAAGGCAACCAAAGCGCTCAAACGCGAAGAAGGGAAGATGATGTTGTGCGATATGCAGGATTATGTAAAGGAAGTTTTTGAAATCGCCGGATTTGATTCTTTCCTGCGGATCGTCGGCACCATGGATGACGCCATACAATCGTTTTAAGATCTTACGAGTTACCACCCCGAGGTCCGATACGCAAGCCAGGTGGAATTACCGCATTCCGATCAGGCCGCGCCTGCCAAGCTCCCGTACAAATTGTGTTACGGACACCTCAGCCTCCCTGTTTTCCAGCTGATGCGTTTCGGCAAACATTTTAACCAGTTGCCGCACAGAACGGTTTCCATCCATCAGATTCCACACGTAAGTCCCCAACTCGTCAAGCTGAAGCTTTTTCATCTGCGTCTGAACTTCCTGGCCGCCGAAACGCTTGGCCAAGCCTGCAAAAAAGGGCCGCATGGTTACCGGATAGCCAATAACGATCTCTCCGGTTTCCAATCGGTTTTCAGAAATTTGGCGGTTTTTAACCGGAATGCGATCCAATGCTTCTGCCCGGCTGATTGACGGGCCCTTCGGCTTTTTCTTAAACACTCTCATAATGGCTACAAATCCCGTCCAGCACTTCGGTGTCGAGGGGTTTTTTGCCTTCAGCACGGACCCCCAGGATACGGTTCTTGGCTTCCAGATGCCAGATTCCCAGCCAATAATAGGAGGCTTTACCGATGAAGCGGCTCAACCATCGCCCCCAGTCGCTGGCCGGTGAAACACTCCATTCCACCGTATCGCATCCATTCATATTTCCGGCCACCGGTTGTGTTTTATTGAAACCGGCAACTGATCTGGCAAACTGCACCAGGTCCTGTTTGCTCAGCAAAACGGAAGCCGGTGCCCAACGATACAAAATGATATGCTGGGCGCGATCCGCAAAATCAAGCTCATAACGGCCGGCTTCAAATCGATGGTGCTTCAATTCATACGTCTCGGGCACCAGCGCCCGGATATCATAGGCAGACCACAGTACCTGGTCGTCGCTGCGGTGATCACGAAACGAATTTAAAATATTCGATGCCACCAGGTTGTGTTTGGGGGGGTCTTTATGGAAAAATTGAATCAGACTGGCATGGCGGCAGGTCGGGCAAAACAAAATCACGCCTCGGCCGTGAGTTGAATCGGATTCCCAGGAAAATTCGCTGGCCTCGAAATGGGTCAAAGCCGTTTCCCATTCCGCAGAAACCGGTTCAGGCTTAAGCGATTTTCTAACCTGCTTTTCTTGAAGAGATGCTAAGCGTTTGAGGTGGGCCTGATGGGAAAATTTACCTTTAACCGGGGTCCATTTGACCTCCATTGCCGGACCGAATTGGTCCTCGATTAAAAGGTAGCGGATGCCGATCTGGCTCAGCTGCCAATCGGCAGGGATTTTGAAGCGAATGCCGTACCAGGCGATTTCTTTCCATTGATTCAGCGACATCATTAATTCGCTAGCGCGGCAGGAAAAGCTCCCATCCGCTCGTTTGGGGCTTGACGGCTTTCCAGTCTCGCTGTCGAAGTCTTTCCCGATAGTCGAGTTGCTTCTTTTTATAACACAAAAGATCTTCTTCCATCAGGGTCGTGTTGGTGAGTTTGACCGAATTGCCCATTTTTTCCTGCTCATCCTTTGTGTTGTGCTGCAGGATGAGGCTGATACGGTGGTTCTGCTTGTCGACAAAAGACCATTTCCAGGCATCCACTATTTTAAAGGGATCTCCCCGATATTCATCAGGGTCACCAAATCGCCTTTTAAATCGTTTGA
>JBFFCW010000170.1:0-8123 GCA_041559695.1 Desulfobacterales bacterium | reverse complement strand
TCTTTTCAGCAATATAAAGTCAACGTAATGGTCGATAACGAGTCAACAAAGGGCGCGCCGGTTATTTTTGAAACCAATCCGACGTATTACAACGTCTTCGGCCGTATCGAAAAACGCGCTTTCATGGGAACCGTCAACACGGATTTTACCATGGTGCAGGCCGGCTCCCTGCTGAACGCCAACGGCGGGTTTCTGGTTATGGAAATCGATTCCGTTATTATGAACCCCTACGTCTGGGAAGCGCTCAAAAGAACATTGCGAACCAAATGCCTGCAAATCGAAGATATCCCGGAAGAAACGGGTTTTGGTACCACATCACTCAAACCGGAACCCATTCCGCTGGACGTTAAAGTGATCCTGCTGGGCAGCTATGAGATCTTTGAGATCATTCAGAACGAAGATCCCAGATTTAACAAAATATTTAAAGTCCGAGCGGATTTTGATTCGGAAGTGGATCGAACCCCGCGCACCATCCAGCAATATGCCCGTTTTATTGCCCGGGTTTGTAAGGAGGAAAAATTGCTTCCCTTCACACCCAAGGGCATCGCCGCTATCGTGGAGTACGGCGAAAAATATGTTTCGAACAAACATAAGCTTTCGATTCGATTTGGCCCCATCCTGGGGATCCTCAAAGAGGCGGATTACTGGGCCCGCAAGCGCAACGCCCGTCAGGTAACGCATAAACACGTCGTCAAAGCCTTTAACGACCATCGTTTCCGCCACAATCTGTGGGAACAAAAAATGCATGAATCCTATCTGGATAACAGCATCATGATCGATGTGAGCGGTGGGGTGATCGGGCAGGTCAATGCCCTGGCGGTTTACCAGATCGGCGAATTCTCCTTCGGCCGGCCGGCGCGCATCACGGCCGAAACCTATATGGGAAAACAGGGCGTCGTAAATATCGAACGCGAGGCCGAACTAAGCGGTAGTACCCACGATAAAGGGGTTTTGATTTTATCCGGATATCTGGGCAGAACATTTGCCCAACATTATCCGCTCAGCCTGTCGATCAGCATCACCTTCGAACAAAGTTATTTCGGCATCGATGGCGACAGCGCATCATCGACCGAGCTGTACGCCATTCTCTCCAGCCTGGCGGATATGCCCATCAGGCAGGGAATTGCCGTTACCGGATCGGTGAACCAGAAAGGAAAAATACAGGCCATCGGAGATGTCAACCAGAAGGTCGAGGGATTTTTTGAGGTTTGCAAAGAAAAAGGTATGAATGGCCAACAGGGTGTCATGATTCCGGCTGCCAACACCCAAAATTTGATGCTCAAAAAAGAAGTCATCGACGCCGTCAAACAAAAAAAATTCCGCATCTATCAGGTCTCCTCGGTTGAAGAAGGCATCGAGATTCTGACCGGCGTACCGGCCGGCAAACCCAACAAGAAGGGAATTTATCCGGAAGGAACCGTGTACGGCGCGGTTCAAAAGAAATTAAAACACTACCTGGAACGCTCCCAGAAAATCAAAAAAAAATCTGAAGGCCTGGAAGAATAGATACGGCATATTTTAGAATAGGAGCAAATTATGGCTGGTGGCTGGACCCGTGATGGGGGTGTGCAGGATCAAATAGACGCCAGTGTCCAAGACGCTGTAAAGCTGGCGAGGAGTCGGTTGCCTGAGGGTAAGGGCTCAACCCATTGTGAGGAATGCGAGGCTGTTATTCCAGAGGCTCGCCGCAAAGCGATCCCTGGCGTTCGCTTATGCGTCGACTGCCAGTCAGAGCGCGAAGAACGTCAGACAACGCCCACCGCTTTCAATCGGCGCGGCAGCAAAGATAGCCAGTTGAAGTGACCAACGGATTCAAACGCTGGGCGCTTTTATTGATTTGTCAATGCCTTTTCGTTAATGCATTTTTCAACGACATATTCAAATTGACGGTAACAGGTGTCCTTGTAAATCTGATCTTTGAAATATCGTTTGATATCTTCTTTCTGGCTCCAATCACAACCGGTTAAAGTTTTACAATCTGATTCACCAAACTCATTGATGAAACCATTGAACAGTTCGTTGACGGATTTGATTGCATTTAATCTCCTTTTATCCTCCAGTTTAGGTGCATCGGTTGAATCTATCCCGTTTAGAAATCCTAAATAGATTGAAGCACCAAAAAGTACACCGCAGATTGTCTTGCCTGAATTTATTGCTCCCATATAACCAGCTGTTGCCCATTGATATGGAGTGGCATCCCAACCTGTACCCTCCCTCAAAACTTGAAGGATCGCTTCAGCTCAAGTATATTGTTCACCCATCAGCTGGACGCCCTTCTTCCAGAGCGCTTTTACCCGATCATCAGTCATTTTTCTTCTCCTTTTACCAATTAATTTCGTTCCGATTAAATGAAGCTAAAACTTGATTGCGGCAACAGCAAAATATTATAGGCTTGATTAACGAATTTCATGGCAAATAT
The DNA here is from genome assembly GCA_041559695.1 of Desulfobacterales bacterium. GTDB lineage: Bacteria > Desulfobacterota > Desulfobacteria > Desulfobacterales > JAHEIW01 > JAHEIW01. The sequence continues at coordinate 5,704 of JBFFCW010000170.1, read as the reverse complement.
CAAGATTGGATATATCCTAATTGCAAATCGTACAGGTATCATTATGTTTACGATGGAATGCCTGCAGAATGGATAATGGATCCGAACTAACCTAAAGACAAAAAATTTAACAAAAAGGAGTTTCATGATTAAAGCGACATTAGCGGGTGAATCTCTTAAAGAGCGGCTATTGGCCAGTGCCAAGGATCGCATTTATAATTTCTTGCTGGCCGACGGTGCCGTCCGCGGCGCCATTTTGCACGGCACCCGCATGGTCAATGAAATGCGGGCCAATCATGAATTGGGGATTCTAGAAACGCTCGTGCTGGGCCGCGCGTATCTGGGCGCCGGCTTGATGTCGGCCAATTTAAAAGGAACCGACGCCATCAGTTTAAAAGTTGAATGCACGGGGCCCATCAACGGCCTGACCGTGGAGGCCAATGCTTTCGGAGAAGTCCGCGGGTTTTTGACAACCGTTCCGATCCCGATTGACAAACCCATGGCGGATTTTAACCTCTCGCCTTTTTTCGGAGCCGGTTTTCTATCCGTTATCCGTTATATCGAAGACGCCAAACACCCCTTTACCGGTAAAATTGCCCTGGAATACGGCAACATTGCCCAGGATCTGGCCAACTATTTTCTGAAATCAGAGCAAATCCCCACCGCATTCAATCTGAGCATAAAATACGATACGGAAGGCGAAGTTACCGGTGCCGGGGGGCTCTTTTTGCAGGCCATGCCGGGAGCCGATGATGCCCTGGCCGCAGAACTGGAGGAGTTGGTGGTTCAGTTTCCCTCTTTAGGTGAAGTTTTTAGCGACGGGCAGGAACCTGAGGGTTTGATTCAGGCTGTGTTTAAAAAATACAGCCCCCGCTTTCTGGCCAATCAGCGGGTTGAGTTTATGTGTCATTGCAGCCCCGAGCGGCTGTGCCAGGTGTTGAAGATGCTGCCGCTGCAGGAGTTGAAAGATATTCGTGAAAACGGCCCGTTTCCGCTAGAGATGCGCTGCCATTATTGCAATACGCTGCATCATTTTACCCAAAAAGAGATACAGGCTATCTGCTGCCAGCGTTAAAATCGTTCATAACAAAGCGCTTGAGGCTTGGAGGCCAGGAGGCTTGCAAGCCAGAAAGCTAAAAACGCTTAAACCTGCACGCTTTATGGCTTCCCAGCATCCCGGCCTTATAACTAACCGCTATGAGCTATTTCCCACCCAAGAAAGACCTCACCGTTAGCCGGAAGAAAGCCTAAATCGGTTTAATCTATTGTGATTGAGGTCCTTGCCCCGCCTGCTGCTTTTTGAGCTGAGTGACCATCTGATCGATAGAGACGCCATTGGGTGCCATGGCAATCGGGTTGACTTCAAGCAGTCCTTCCCAGGCTTGAATGGCACCGTTAAAATCATTGAGGTCATGGAGCATGACAATTCCTTTGTTCATGCGTGAGATCTCGTGTTTGGGGTCTGCCGCTATGGCCTGATCAAAGGCTTTAATGGCCTCTTCAGGCTTACCGGCACGTCGGTACATCACCCCCATATCGGTCCAGACGTTCGGGTTGCCCGGATCCAGCTCCAGTGATTTTCGATAGGCGCTGATGGCATCTTCGTACTGATTGGAATCAAAATAAGCATTGCCCAGTTCCGTCCAGGCTTTGACGTTTTCCGGCTCTGCCTGGGTCTGGCGTTCGAGCGCCGCAATCCGGTCGGAACTCGCCGGCGCGGGTGCGGGTGATCCCATCTGCGCCGGAGCGGATGGGACCGGTGCTTTGGAATCGGATTTAAAAACGGCAAACACAATCCCGCCGAAAAATCCCACCGCCAGCGCCAGGAGCGTCACCATATAAAATGTTTCTTTGCGAATATACTGGCCCTGTTCCATCTTTTGCTTTTTCGCCATATTCCCCCCTTGGGCTGACAGTTTCGCTTTAACATAACCACGAAAACACGAAAGGTCGAGGGCACAAAATCATCCAACGGCTTTTTGACATATTCTTGAAAATACTTAAATTGTTCTCAAGCGCCTGACGGGCGGCCTCGGGTTGTATAAGGCGCCACATACAAGTGACCAACAGAACGTTTAAGGGAAAGGACACTTCGATTGAACACGAAGGCAACGGCCTCAATTCCTATATTCCAGACCAGACGGTTTTACGAGCGTATTCGGGCCGTGGCTGCAAGAGCCGGCATCATTTTACTGCTGATTCTGGTTGTGAACGCATATGTTTGCCCGGCGGCCGAAGGCAATGCCCGGCATCACCTCCAGGTGGAGCTGTTCCCGGAAAAGCAAACGCTGCAGGCGGTGGACCAAATCACGATCGAAAAAAGCCCCGGTGACAGATTGGATTTTAAGCTTTCCCGTCGCGCCGAGCAAATCGAGGTAACGGTAAACCGTAAGTTTCGTAAATTCGATTTTGAAAATGGGCGCCTGCAGGTAGGTCTGACTGCCGGTGAAATAAATCAGAAAATCCAGATTAACATCCGTTATACGGCAATCTTTGATGACCCTGCCCCCATACGACCGCTAAATGCCGACAACCCCGGATACGGTGTCAGTGCAACGATTTCCGAACGCGGGAGTTTTTTGCTGGCCGGTTCAGGCTGGTATCCGCAATGGGTTGCCGGGCATTCAAGTTATACCCTCAAAGTGATTGCACCGGAGGGCATGCTGGCAGTTACGGCCGGACAATCAAAGGGTCATAAAACCAGAAACGGCAAAACAGAATCCAGCTGGCTGATCAGCGATCCCGTCAGGGGTCTTTCTTTGTCCGTCGGTGCCTATATTTTGCGGGAGAAAAAAGTCGGCAGCATAACCGCCGCCACCTATTTCTTCCCGGAAACCGATCACCTGGCCGAATCCTATCTGACAGCAACCGCCCATTACCTCGCCTTTTATCAGGATCTGTTCGGACCGTATCCGTTTCAAAAATTTGCGGTGGTCGAAAACTTTTTCCCGACCGGATTTGGATTCCCCTCCTATACCCTGATCGGCGGCACTGTTTTGCGGCTGCCCTTTATTGTCCGTACCAGTTTGGGACACGAAATTGCCCATTGCTGGTGGGGCAACGGCGTGCTGGTCGATTACGAAGGCGGCAATTGGAGCGAGGCCTTAACGACCTACGTGGCCGATTACCATCATACAGCAATGAAATCCGAGGAAGATGCCCGCGGGTATCGCCTGCAGATTTTGCGAAACTACGCCACACTGGTTAAACCGGCTCGGGATTTTGCCCTGAAGCAGTTTCAGAGCCGTTACGATCCCATCACGAAAACGATCGGCTACGACAAGGGGGCGATGGTGTTCCATATGCTTCGCCGCCAAGTGGGCGATCAAGCGTTCTGGGGGGCTCTAGGGGATCTTTACCGCGATCGGTTGTTCAAAGCAACGTCCTGGACCGACATTCAAAAGGCGTTTGAAGCCCGGGGGCGGCAGTCGCTCAAGAATTTCTTCGACCAATGGGTATTTCATAAAGGCGCTCCCCGGTTTTACCTGGATGCGGTCCAGACGAGACGGACGGGCGGTATCTGGCAAATTGAAGGCCGCATCGTCCAGGAAAGCCCGCCATTCAGCTTCGATCTGGATCTCCTGCTGGAAAGTCAGGGTCAAACCGATTCCAGAACCATCCGGGTATCCGACCGGGAGACTCCCTTTCAGGTCACCAGCGAGTCCAAGCCGCTGAGGCTCGTCGCCGACCCCGGCAGTCAGATCATGCGGCGCCTTTTTCCAATTGAGATACCGCCGGCCATCAACGCGATCAAAAGCGCTTCTTCGGTCCTGGCACTGCTGGCCGCTGACCTGGAGCCGCAGGTCAAAAGCGCCGCCCGTACGTTGATTCTTTCCCTGGGATTGAAAAATTATGCTTTTGCCGAAGAGAACCAGATCAGACGCGAACAGCTGCTCGGCAAGGATATATTGATGATTGGTTATCCGCAAGATAAAGCGCTTTTTCGCCGTCTGCCCGATCAAATAGCAATCGACCCAAAATCGTTTATTTTAAATGAAAAGACATATCAGCAATCATCAGATGTGTTTTTTGGCGTATTTGCCCACCCCTTTTCTGAAGACCGAATCGTGGCCCTGTTTTTCCCGCTGTCATCGCATCAGGCGGAAAACGTGGCCCGTAAAATCACCCATTACGGCAAATACAGCTACCTGGCGTTTGAAAACGGGCAAAATCGGGCCAAAGGATTTTGGCCAGTAGAACAGTCACCCCTTGAATACCGCTGGAAACCTGCAGGAGCGGAATGATGGCAGCATTGTCCATGGTAAATGGTCTACCTCCGCTTTAGCGGATTATAGGGGCAAAGCTCTGTTGGAGAATAGATGTGATGAAAAAAATGATTTCGGTTGTATGCTTTGCGGGACTGCTCGTGTCAGCATCCGCCTGCTGGGCCAATCAGGACGATGATAACCGCCGCATGTATGACCTCAACCAGGAAAAAGAGTTGCCGATGTCTCAGGTGCTGGCCGATCTTAAAAAAAACCGGATTGTGCTGGTGGGCGAGCATCACAGCAATCGGCAGCACCATATGGCCCAGCTGGCGGTCATCAGGGCCCTGAAGGAAGCCGGCCTGCGGGTCGCTGTCGGCCTGGAGATGTTCCGAAACGAGAGCCAACCGGCCCTCGATCAATGGATTTCCGGTGAAATCGACGAACACCGTTTTAAGAAAATCTATTATGCCAACTGGAATTTCCCCTGGCAGGCCTATCGTAAAATTTTCGAATATGCCAGAAATCAGCAGATCCGGCTGATCGGGTTGAATGTTCCGCGGGAAATTACCCGGCAGGTATCCCGCAACGGCTTTAAATCGCTTACGCCGCAACAAAAGGGCAAAATTTCCGATATCAGCTGTATCGTGGATCAGGAGTACATGAACTATATACGAAAAGCCTTTGGCGGTCATGGTCACGGCCAGTTGAATTTCATCTATTTTTGCGAAGCCCAGCTGGTTTGGGACAGTGCCATGGCAGTTTATACCCTGGATTATTTAAAGAAGAACCCGGATTCCATGGTGGTGATTCTGTCCGGAGCCGGCCACGCACAGAAAGGCGCCGTACCGCGGCAAATCCGGATGCGCTCAAATCTTCCCTATGCGGTTATTTTGCCGGAAATACCCGGCAGCATCGATGCGGCAACCATCAGCAATGCGGATGCGGATTACATCATGCTGGATGTGGAATAACAGCTGGCGATAAAGATAATTGGCAGTTTATTCAAATCTGGGAGACCTGTTCGTTGATGGAATGTTGGAAAAATGGGTGTTGGAAAATCAGAATAAACTAAAATTGGACCTTTGTGTTTCAGATCAATATTCCATTATTCCAGCGCTCCAATATTCCAGCGTTCGAATTCACGAAAAAATTTAAGACTGCATACTGAACTTTTAACCTCTAATCTGCGAGAGAGAGGACGATGAACTACTGCAGCAATTGCGGAGATAAGGTAAGGTTGGGGACTCCGGCCGGTGACGACCGCCCTCGCTATTTATGCGAATCCTGCGGAACCATCCACTACGAAAACCCCAAAGTGGTGGTCGGATGCATACCGGAAATGGATGGAAAAATTTTGCTCTGCCGCCGGGCGATTGAACCTCGCGCCGACAAATGGACCTTACCGGCAGGCTATCTGGAAAACGGCGAAACCGTCGCGCAGGGTGCGCGTCGCGAAACATTTGAAGAAGCCGGGGCCCGTATTGAAATTTTAGCCCCTTATGCGCTGTTTAATATCT
>JBFFCW010000169.1:0-8140 GCA_041559695.1 Desulfobacterales bacterium | reverse complement strand
TTGCTGGTGGCCGGGCTTTTACGGGTATTTTTAAATCCGAATTCGATTGCCAAACATTTGGGCCAGGGGCGATTTAAATCCGTTATCAAAGCCGCTTTTTTTGGAATACCGATTCCGTTGTGATCGTGCGGTGTGCTGCCCGCAGCCGTGTCGCTGCGCAAACAGGGCGCCAGCAATGGTGCCACCACCGCTTTTTTGATTTCAACACCGGAATCCGGGGTGGATTCCATTTCCATTACCTATGCACTGCTGGATCCGATCATGACGGTCGCCCGTCCGGTGGTGGCCTTTGTTACCGCCGCGGTTGCTGGAATTACGGAAAACCTTTTTGGTTCGAACAGCCAAACAACCCGCATTGCCCCGGATTTAAGCTGTCCGGTGGATGGCTGCTGTGACGGACAAAACTGCTCTCCTGAAGAACACCGGCAACATCATAGTTTCTGGGAGAAACTTTCCGCCGGCATGCGTTTTGCCATCGGTGATCTTTGGGAAGATCTGGCAGGGTGGTTTCTGATAGGACTCGTATTGGCCGGATTGATTACCGTGCTTATCCCACCGGATATATTTGCCAAATATCTGGGAGCCGGCCTCCCGGCCATGCTGATCATGCTGGCGGTCGGCATTCCCTTGTATATTTGTGCGACGGCCTCCACACCGATTGCCGCCGCTTTGATTTTAAAAGGGGTCAGTCCGGGTGCAGCCCTGGTATTTCTTTTAGCCGGACCGGCGACAAACATGGCCTCTTTGACGGTCCTGGCCGGCACTCTGGGCAAGCGGGCCACCGCCATTTACCTGGCATCCATTGCTATATGCGCCGTCGCTTTTGGCCTGATCGTTGATCGGGTTTATACTTCCTTGGGGATTTCCGCCCAGGCCGTGGTTGGCCAGGCATCGGAAATTGTGCCCGAATGGGCCGGTTTGGTCGGTGCCATTGCTATTCTGGGGATGTCGGTCAAACCCGTCTGGGGCGCCATCAGGACACGCTTCAAACCGGCAGGGCCGCAGGAAGAAATCGATAATGAGCGTCAACAGACACCGCCAGAACCGCTGCCGGTAATTTCCGATTGCTGCCCGAACTGTGATTCTTCGTCCGATTCGGGCCACCCTTGAACGCATCCGCGTTCAGGAGGTGTCAGGTTTCGGGTGTCAGGGAAAATAAGGGCTGAGTGCTGAGGACCCGCCCTCGCTCAGGTAAGCTAAGGCGGGGCAAGCTGGGGACTGAGCAGAAAAGCCTGTTTGGCGGCTGACGATTTCAGCATGGCGTGTCGGTTTCCGTCATGAGCTGGCATGGCCATTTACGCCCCTTTCAATTTCGATATACTTCAGGCCTCAGCACCTAGTCCTATCTTTTCAGGCCTGACACCCGACACCCGACACCTACTGGTCAACCGACCAGTCTTTGTTCACCGCAGAATACATACAACCCGGTATCATCATCATCCAATGATGCCAGGGTGATGTTGAGGCTGGCCGCCAGCTCCACGGCCAGGGCCGTGGGACGGGAATGGGCCAGGATAATCGGAATGCGCGCGCGCGCGGATTTCTGGACCAGTTCATAACTGATACGGGATGAGAGTATCAGAAGCTCAGCCCGGTCGAGCCGGCGCTCCAAAAAGATTTTACCGATGGCCTTATCGAGGGCATTGTGGCGCCCGACATCTTCAGCAACCGCTAATAATTCCTGGCCGGCACCATAAATCGCCGCTGCATGGGAAGCCAGGGTTTGCTTACGCAGGGGCTGGATATCCGGCAGCGCTTCCAGGCAGGTCAGGGCTTTTTGAATGTCAATCGGTTGACTGTCCCCCAGTGGTTTAATGATCTGAAAAAGGTCTTTGATCAGCTCTTTGCCGCACAGGCCGCAGCTGGTCTGACTGATAAAACCCCGTCGATCCATTATATCCGGTATTTGCTTGCGCCGCGCCGGCGTCAGCGTTATCGTCACCACATTGGTGTCATCATCTTCGCAAAATCCGATGGACGTTAAATCATCCGGGGTATCAATGATGCCTTCGGTCAGGCAGAAGCCGGCCACATGAGCGAATTCATCACCCGCTGTGCGCATCACCACGGCATAGGGTTTGCCCTCAATACGAATTGAAAGCGGCTCTTCCCCCAACAGTTTCTGGTGCGTCGCGGTTTTCGATCGGTTATCCCAGTGAATCAATTTTTGCTGAAAAACTGTATCCAAGTCGACCTCCGTTGCCATGCGGATATACGGTTCGGGTTTGAAACGAATTGATGCTCGGTTTCCAATTCATTTATCCCTGCTATCTGTTCAGAATTTTATGCGCTGCGCCGGTTAGGCGATATCGCTTACTTAAAATATATGACCATTTTATAATATGTCTAATTTGAAAGAAAATTCAACTTTTTCTTGACAAATTTCTCTAAAAGATTAATATCTCTAAGTTTTAGAACCGAGAAAATAGCTAAGGAGGCCGATTTGATGTATGCAGTAGTGACTTCAGGCGGAAAACAATATAAAGTTGAAGAAGGTGAAACCTTAAAGGTTGAAAAGATCGCCGGTGATGTCGGCAGTTCGGTTAAGTTTGACCGGGTGTTGATGATTGCGGACGGCGAGACGGTCAGTATCGGCCAGCCCGTTCTGGATGATGCTCTGGTTGAAGGGCATATTGTTGAGCAGGGCAAATCCAAAAAGATTATTGTTTTCAAGTATAAACGTCGCAAACGGTATCGCCGTAAACACGGGCACCGCCAGCAATATACTGCGGTTAAAATAGACAGTATTCAGGCCAAGGCCGTAAAGGCCGGCAAAAAGGCCGAGGCCGAAACCGGGGCCAAGAAGCCGGCCACCCAGAAAGTGGCGGCCAAGGAAGCAGCCGCCGAGGTTGAAGCCCAAAAACCGGAGGCCCCAAAAGCCGAGGTAAAGAAAAAAGCAGCCAAGAAGCCTGAAGCAAAGGCGGAAGCCAAGAAAAAACAGACAAAAAAGGCCGTTAAACCCAAAGCCAAGAAAGCAGAAACCAAGCCCAAGGCCAAAAAGGCGGATACCAAGAAGGGGGCCGCCAAGAAAACCACAGCTAAAAAGCCGGCAGCCAAAAAAACAACGACCAAAAAAAGGGCAGAAGATAAAACCAAATGAAAGGCAAACTGAGCAGAGGTTTTTTGCAGAATTTAATGCCTAAATTACGTTAAATCCAAATATCGAAACCCGAAACAAATTCGAAATCCGAATTTCAAATTTCCAAAACATTTCGTTTTAAATGGATTCGGTGTGAGCTATTATACGTTTTTAATTTAGATTTTTTTTAATCTGAATTTGTTTCGAATTTCGCACTTCGGATTTCGAATTTAAAAACATTAAAAACCTGATTCAAAATCCAAAACAATCTATGATGATATCACCTGTTTTGGTAAGGAGTTTTAAAGATGGCTCATAAAAAAGCAGCCGGCAGTTCAAAAAACGGACGCGACAGCAATGCGCAACGGCGCGGTGTAAAACGATATGGCGGTGAAAAAGTAAAAGCCGGCAATATCCTGATACGCCAGGTAGGGACACGGATCCATCCGGGTGACAACGTCGGAATGGGCAAAGATTTTACCCTTTTCGCCAAAATTGACGGTTTTGTTGCTTATGAGAGGGTCGGCCGTTCGCGCAAAAGAGTTAGCGTATACGCCGAGTGAAATTTATTGATGAAGCCATTATCACCGTTGAGTCCGGTGATGGCGGTCGGGGCTGCGTCAGCTTTCGGCGTGAAAAGCATGTTCCCCGTGGTGGCCCGGACGGCGGTGACGGAGGAAAAGGCGGCGATGTTACTTTAAAAAGTACATCACACCGCCGCACCCTTTTTCCATTTCAATTAAAGCGCCAGTTTAAAGCCAAAAACGGCGCCCACGGTCAGGGAAAACAAAAAACCGGAAGAAACGGTAAAGACCTGATCATCGAAATTCCCCCCGGGACTCTGGTCAAAGATGCCGATACCAATGAAGTTTTAAAAGATTTTACCGCAGTCGGTGAATCTTATATCATTGTTCCTGGCGGTAGAGGCGGCCAGGGTAATGCCCGTTTTAAAACCTCCACCAATCGGGCCCCCCGCTATGCGCAACCCGGTGAAGAAGGTCAAAACCGCCGGCTCAAACTCGAACTCAAGCTATTAGCCGATGTGGGAATCATCGGGCTGCCCAATGCCGGTAAATCCACCCTGATCAGCAAGATTTCTTCCGCTACCCCTAAAATCGGCAATTATCCCTTCACCACCCTGACGCCGACGCTGGGTGTTGTCGAAACCAGCTGGAGTGATCCCTTTGTCGTTGCCGATATCCCTGGCTTAATTGAAGGCGCCCATCAAGGGGCCGGTCTTGGCACCCAGTTTTTGCGGCATATTGAGCGGACCCGGATTTTGATCCATCTCATCGATGCCGGAACCATTGACCGTGAACATCCCCTCGATCATTTTAAAACCGTCAACCGGGAACTAAAATCTTTCAATCCGCAGTTGACCCAAAAGCCACAGATCGTGGCGCTGAATAAAATGGATTTGCCGGGCTCACAAGAGGCGGCAGATGCCTTTGCGGCAGCTCTCGATGCAGAAGTCATTTTGATTTCGGCGATCAAAAAAAGAGGGATACAACGGCTGATCTCTCGAATCCTTGAGTTGCTGGATCGATCCGAGAATGAGTAAACAACCGTTTGATTCACCCTCATTTTATATGGTATTAAAATTTATCTTGACAGGATGAAGCCGCCTTCGCTTGAAAAGTTTCGGCGGGCCAGGCAGGATTTTACAAAAACCGTGAGGCTAGACTAATTTAATATGCGCATTGGATTATTCGGCGGCACGTTTAACCCCATCCATCGGGGACATCTCTGGGCCGCGTCAGAAGTTATAAAACGATTCAATCTGGATCAGATCTTCTTGATTCCAGCCGCTTTGCCTCCCCATAAAACACCCCGCCTGGTGGCCAAAGCAGATGATCGTCTGGAGATGATCAATCTGGCCATTGCGGGTTTTTCCGGAGTAATGGTTTCCGATGTTGAATTAAACCGCCCCGGCCCTTCTTATACCATTGATACGATACGACATTTTAAGCATACCCTTGCGAAGGATGCCCGCATCTATCTGATCATGGGGCTGGATGCATTCCTTGAGATCCATACCTGGAAATCTCATCAGGACTTGCTTGCACAGATTGCTTTTATCGTCATGGCGCGTCCCGATGAGGATAATGCCGACGCCCAGCAGGGATGGAGAATCCTGGAGACCTATCTTAAATCCACCCTGTCGGCAGATAGTCAATTTGATGCCGAACATGCGTGTTATGCTTTAGAAGGAAAGCAGCCCATTCATATCTGTGATATTAAGGCGCTGGATATTTCCTCGACGAAAATCCGCGAAAAAGTTAAGAGAAAGCAAAGTATTGAACATTTCGTAACCCCAAAAGTAGCTGATTATATTCGATTAAAAGGACTTTATAAATGAGTACAGATGCAGTTCCTTCTCTGGACCGCTATATCGAAGCGGCGTCGGAAAAAAAAGCGCTAAATTTGATTGTTTTAGATGTAAGGGACCTCACCTCGATTGCAGATGTATTTATTATCTGCAGCGGACGATCCAACCGCCAGGTGAACGCGATCGCTGATTCTATTGTTGCCAAATTAAAGAAACATAAAATCAAGCCGCTCAGTGTAGAAGGAACCGGTGAGGGTCATTGGATATTGCTGGATTACGGTCATGTGGTCATCCACGTATTCTACGAACCGGTTCGAGAATTTTTTGATCTTGAAGGCCTGTGGGCGGATGCCAAACGAATAACAACCCCCGCACAGAAAAACCTGGAGATGTAGGGGCGGGCTTTATGCCCGCCCGTATCGATGCAGGGATTAATCTTTTTGGGCGGGGATAAATCCCGCCCCTACAAATAACCATAGAATTTTTAAAAATAAAAGCCTGCTCAAATGTTTTAATTTTAATTGCTGATTTCAGGTGTTTTTATGTCTGATACGCTAAAACCTTATACAATGATCACCGATTTTGTTACCGGAAAAGAAATCCCCAATATCGGCGCTGAGGAAAACCGCCAGGTGGTGGAGAAATTTTTGGTCGATGAAAAAGGCTATTCAAAAGAAGATATTGCCGTCGATGTCGATCTGGAATTGACTGTTGCCGGGGAGACATACCGTTCTCAAATCGACCTTGTGGTCAGCGGTGACGATGGATACGGATCCACGCGCTTTATGGCCATCAAATGTGCGGCGGCCTCACTGGGATCCCGCGAAAGGGAAATACTGGCCGCCGCGCGGCTGCTTGCCGAAAAACAACTTCTCTTTTCAGTTGTATCCGACGGCAAGACAGCCATTGTGCTGGATACGGTTACCGGTAAAAAACTGGGGGAAGGACTGAATGCAATACCTTCAAAAGCGCAAGCGCAAGAAAAATTAAAAGAAATAAAACCATTGCCTTTCCCGAAAGAAAAGCAGGAGCGCGAAAAATTAATATTTCGATCCTTCGACAGTATGAATGTCAATGTGGGCAGGAATTTGTGATGTAGAAATGCGCTATGCGCGGGCGCCGTTTACGAGAGCGGGGTCTGATTTTTGGTGGTGATAGGCTTTAATCACCTTTTTTGCAAACCGGATGTTTTCTTCCTGGCTTCCCTGAAAATTAATGCCGCTTTTAAAATTGCCCTTTTTATTTTTTACCGAAAATACCACCCGTGCGGCGATTCTGATCAATTTGTTTTCCAGATCAACGAAGATTAAATAGATATATTTGGATTGAATCATTTGAGCCGTTTCTATCAGTATTCCGTTCTGGCTGATATCCAGGGCAATTCCCATGTTCTGATCCAGCTGAATCCCTTTCTGATTCACACTATCATAAGAAATCGGATTGCAGATTTTAATTCTCGGAAATTTTCTTCGATCAAGTTTTTTCATGTTATAAACATCGGTTATATAACAAAAATCTTGAACTTTTTTTTATATAAAGTATACCTTTAAAATCCAATAATTAACGGTGTGATCTAAGATAAGGTTAAAAGCAGAAGCTCGATCTAGCATGATTAGAATGGGGATCCAACAAATAGGTGCGGAATAAGTGGGCTGAATGCTAACTTCGTAAAGGCAGAAATACACTTTTTATAAATGAAAACTACATGCCGGCAACCTCTTTCTGACAATGCTTGCAAATTTTCGCCCGTTTTTTGATGATCTCGGCGCAAAAGGGGCACTCCCGGGTAAAAAATTTCCGGTGAATCTTGGTTATGGCCTCATCGACATTTTTTTGAAGAATTTGATTGCCGAATGTTACGTTTCGGATGGGCTCGATCGCTTCCAGTTCACCGATATCTCCGATCATTTCAGCGGCTTTAACCCGAACACGTACCGGCTCGGTTACATCGAGTAACATCTGCAGAATCTGGGGGCCGTCTTTGCTCACGTAGCATTCTGCCAGAATTGAAAATCCCTTCTTGATTGCCTCTTTGAGGGCTTCCTGCTCGGCCATCACCTGGTCATCGATGACCTGAGCCCGCCCCCCCATACTGCTGAATACTGGAATTATTTCAAATGTTTCCGTTCCCGGATAGTTTATGGACCGATAAGAGGCGGACTGGGCATAGTTTTCTTTCAAGTGATCCCACCCCTCCTGGTAACAGGAACAATTGTCGTTAAAGCAGATATACAAATAGGGGGTTCCCCATCCGAGACCATCACCAACATTAACCGGAGGGACCTCCCATAAGCTCATTTCTTTGCTGCAATGCGGGCAGTTGGGTTTTGGATGGGTGAGGATGCGTTCCAGCACCTGTTCCTTGGTTTCAAAAGTCATTTCATCATCTCCGTTTGTGCCAATTCAATAGCCTTTTTTTGTTTAGACGTGCGCAGTGGTTGTTAACTTAAGCCCCCATATACCAATTGTCAATTAATCGGAACTGATTTTAAATCCTGTTGCTTTTTACTTTCGGTTTCAATATGTTTGCAGCCCAGATGCGGCCCGAAATCCCGGTTGACCCGACTCCGCTCGATCGCTGTCGATGAAATCTTTATAAAATTATAGGTCTATAGTTATGATTGATTTTAAGATTGCCTATCGTGAAAAACTGCCGGCATTCGCTGCCTATTACCCGCTATTTGAGACCACCGGCTGGAATCAGGCGTATCGGGCGCATGAAGATGAGCTTT
>JBFFCW010000168.1:0-8148 GCA_041559695.1 Desulfobacterales bacterium | reverse complement strand
GCCTCTGGAAGCCCTTTACCGGAAAGGGGAGTTCAAATGCCTTGAGCAGCCGGCCTATGTGGACCTGGTTTGTGATTTTCTGGAGCGGATTCCCGCCGAGATGGTCATCCAGCGGCTGACCGGTGATCCTCATCGTAAAGAGCTGGCGGCACCGGAATGGTCGCTTAAAAAAACTGAAACTCTGGGCCTCATACACCAAACACTGGAAAAAAGAAATTCCTGGCAGGGCAAATATTTCAAAAGCTAGCCTCTGGTGGCTCGTCGCCAGCTGCTGGCTGATAGCACCGCGCTACTGGTCATTTTTTGGTTTCAGGTGTCGGGTGTCAGGTGTCAGGATTCTGGTCGATTTTCTGACACCTGACACCTGACCCCTGAACACTGACACCCGAAATAAGGCGAACAGAAGCAAGTGACAAACAGTCAGCAGCCAGAAGCTTGCATTGACCATACGATAACCCTATATTTAGTAAAAGCCGTTAACCGAAAGCAAACAAGTAACAGTGGACATGACATCTCAAAGGCCTTTCCATTCCGAAGATTTTGATCTTTCATTTAAAGTTTTTCATGAGCTGATGGCCAAAAAGGTCACGGAAATCCTTCTGGTCTCCAGCCCTTATGATGCCTTTATTATGGAAGAAGAAGGCCGGCTTGCCGAGCGTATTATCCATGAATATCGCGGTCTGAATCTTTCTCGTCCGCCGATGCTCACATGGGCTTCTTCAGCCCATGAAGCCCTGGATGCCCTGTCTCAAAAAAAATTCGACCTGGTGATCACGATGCCCCAGGTCGACGAAACCGATGCTTACGACCTTGGCCGCCAGATCAAAAGTAAGTTCCCGGATCTGCCGGTTTTCCTGATGATTCAGAATACCAATCGTCACTTGCTCGATCGAAAATATGCGGATCGCAATTCCATTGACCGGCTGTATGTCTGGAACGGCAACTCGGATTTATTGCTGGCGCTGATTAAAAACCTGGAAGACCGCATGAATGTGGCTTACGACACCCAGCGCGCGCGGGTCAGGGTCATTGTCATCGTGGAAGATTCTCCGATCTATTATTCATCCTTACTGCCGTTGCTGTACAAAGAAATCGTCACTCAGACCCAGGCGGTCATGGAAGAGTCCCTTAATGATGAACACCGGATGGTGAGGATGCGCGCGCGCCCCAAAATCCTGGTGGCCCAGAGCTATGAAGAAGCCGTTGAACTTTATCAGAAGTATAAGCCGTATCTGCTCAGCCTTTTCTCAGATGTTCGATTTCCTAAAAACGGCAAATTGGATGATACCGCCGGATTCAAACTGCTTTCCATGATTCGCCAAGACAGCCCGGACTTGCCGTTACTGAATTTTAGCTCCGAGGAATCCAATCGCCAACGGGCGCAAAAAATACCGGCCGTTTTTTTTAACAAGAATTCCCCGACGCTGCATTCGGAAATCCGCAGCTTTTTCATGCAATATTTAGGATTCGGGGAGTTTGTCTTCAGGCTCCCGAATGACCAGGAAATAGGCCGGGCCAGCAATTTGCGTGAAATGGAAAATATCCTGCCGAGCATCCCGGATGAATCCGTGTTTTATCATGCCAGCCACAACCATTTTTCAAGCTGGCTGATGGCACGCTCCGAAATAATGCTGGCCTCCAAACTTAAGCCGGTTAAAATCAGCGATTTTAAGAGTATTGGTGAAGCCAAACAATATCTGGTCTCCATCATACATGAGCGCCGCATGGGCCGTCAAAAAGGCATCATCACCGAATTTGATTCACAGCGTTTTGATCCGGACGCCGATTTTACCAAAATCGGCAAAGGCTCTCTGGGCGGTAAAGCCAGGGGACTGGCATTTATGTCAACCCGCCTGAAGCAAAGCCCGGAATTTCTGGATAAGTTTCAGGACGTCGCTATCTCCGTCCCCAAAACACTGGTGGTCTCAACTGAAGGGTTTGATTCGTTTATCGGCGAAAATAATCTTGAAGAAGTGGCGACCGGAAACTTCAGCGATGAAGAAATTATCCGATTATTTACAACTGCGCAGATGCCTGAGTGGCTTAAACTGAACCTTGAACAGTATTTGAATCACGCCCGTTATCCTTTGGCGGTACGATCATCGAGTCTGCTCGAAGATGCACAATTCCAACCCTTTGCCGGCGTATATAAAACCTACATGGTCCCCAACAACAATCCGGATCTGGCTGAACGGTTTAAGCAGCTCATCCTGGCGATCAAGCTGGTTTACGCCTCAACTTATTGCGAAAGCGCCCGGGCATATGTCAAAAGCACGTACCATCGCACAGAGGACGAAAAAATGGGAGTCGTCATTCAACACCTGACCGGAAAGGTTTATGGCGATTATTTTTATCCGGCGATTTCCGGAGTTGCCCAATCCTATAATTACTACCCTATCTCATATATGAAACCCGAAGACGGACTGGCGCATGTTGCGCTCGGGCTGGGAAAAATTGTGGTTGAAGGCGGTGTCGCCCTGCGCTTTTCGCCGAAATATCCGCAATTTCTCCCCCAATTTTCAACAGTGGATGATATACTGGAAAATTCACAGCGTTTTTTCTATGCGCTCAAAATGAACGGTTTTCCGGATAATCTCGCCGCCAATGAGGACGCCACCCTGGAGAAGCTTGATATTGATGAAGCGCGCAATGATGCCCCGGTGAGCCATCTGTGCAGCACCTACTCTGCCCAGGATCATCGAATCCGCGACGGAGTTCAAGCGTCCGGATACCTGGTATGCACCTTCGCCAACATCCTAAAATATCAATCCCTGCCGCTGGCCGAAATTCTCTCCGAACTTCTGGCCATCGGCAGACAGGGCATGGGCTGCCCCGTAGAGGTCGAATTTGCGGTTAACATGCCGTTTGATGCGGATCAGAAGCCCTCGTTCGAACTGCTGCAGATCAGGCCAATGACGGTCAATCCATATAATCTGGAAGTTGAAATCGCTGATGAAGATATTTCCAGAGCCTTCTGTTATTCCACCATGGCCCTCGGAAACGGACAATTCGAGGAAATTGAAGATATTATTTTCGTAAATCCGGATACCTTTGATGCAGCCCACACCATCGAGATCGCCGCCGAAATCGGGAATGTGAATAAAGAGATGATCCTGCACAAACGGAAATACCTGCTTATCGGACCGGGGCGCTGGGGATCTGCCGACCGCTGGCTGGGAATTCCGGTACGCTGGCCGGACATATCGGGAGTCGGCGCTATTGTTGAAACAACCATCGAAGGCTTAAAGGCGGACCCGTCCCAGGGCTCCCATTTTTTTCACAATATTACATCATTGGGAATCAGCTATTTGAACACATCGGACGGGGGAGAAGATTTTATCGACTGGAAATGGCTGCGGTCGCTGCCGGCAAAAAATGAAACCCCCCACCTGAAGCACCTTACCCTCAAAAAGCCGCTCACCATAATGATCGACGGAAAAAATTCAAGAGCGGTCATCATTGCGTAACAATCCCAATTACAGATTAATGCATTCAATTTAGATGGGCGGGCGGTAATAGGGTTGTACCTATATGGTGTCAGGTGTCAGTGTTCAGGTGTCAGGATTACGAACCTAATGACACACGAAATATCAGATTCCGCACGTTGTCATCTGTTTGCTGACACCTGACACCTGAACACTGACACCTTTTATTTAATTTCAAAACTATATTTACTCCTACCGCTGTAAATCCTTAAAAAATATGGCGGCTGCATGTCTTTGGGAACCTCAAACGTCTCGGTTGCACCCGGTGTTAATTCAGCCGTATAAAGTACTTTTTTACCCGCCACGTTGCCCATGGACAGCTTCAGGGGTTCTCCATCTGTATCTGAGGTAAATTGAATTGCTCTTCCCTCAGGCAGAGAGAATGTATACCAATCTTCTCGATCAAGGTCTCCCAGCTCACCGGTGATCGTCCGCTGCGACGTGATTTTAGTGGCTTCGGAAATCCGGTCGCCGGCATCTGAACCCAAACCGGCATCGTTTTGCTGTTCTGAATAAATCCCAAATTCGTATGGGCCGCTGCCGTCGAATGCTTCCATAAAGTAGATGCCCCCCGTCGTGTTGCTCACCAGCATCCGTTTGGTGTTTTTGGCCTCGGGCATTAATTCATCCGATCGCCAGACTTCGACACCGTCAACGTTGCGGAATGAAAATTTCATCGGCGAACCCTCGTTGTAATTGGACAGGGTCATTTTTAAAACACTGCCGGCAGGGACATCAAATCGATACCAGTCGCTTTCATCGTAGCCCCCCAATTCCCCGGCATAAGAATGGCCCGGACTGATTTTAAAAGCTTCGGCAATTTTGTCGCCGGCATCGGTTCCGGAGGCCGCGTCGTTTTGGCTTTCGGTGAAAATCTCGAATTCGTACCGGCCGCTGCCGTAATACGCTTGCAAATAATAGGTCCCGCCGGATGAGTTGTTCATCATCACCCGTCTGGGTCTTATTTCTCCGGCCGGGACCACACCCGAATACCAAACTTCGCTGCGTTCAAAACTTCTCAATGAAAATTTCATCGCCTCACTGCTCGCATTCGGGGTGAATGAAAGTTTGAGAATATGGCCGGCAGGGATATCAAAGCGATACCAGTCTTCTTCGTCAAAAGCGCCCATTTCACCGAAAAAGGAGCTGCCCGGTTCTATGGCAAGCGCTTTGGTAATCTTATCCCCGGCATCGGTTCCCAGCCCGGCATCATTCTGGGTCTCGATAATGAGATCCAGTTTATACGGGCCGATTCCGGAATGAACAACCGCATAGTAGATCCCTCCGGACGTGTTGTTCAGCAACATGCGCTTGGATTTGGCGGCTCCGGCGCTGGTTTCACCGGAATTCCACAGCTCATTCCCCTCGAAATCCCGCAGCGCGATTTTCAAATTTTCGCTGTCATCTCCGGCCGTAAAATCCAGATTCAGGATACTGCCGGAATTCAGTTCAAAACGAAAATAATCCTGCCGATCCTCTGCCGACAGTGTTCCGGTCAAAATGCCGGAGGAAATCTCCATGCCCTGTTTGTAAGAATCATTGGGTTCAGTTTCGGTTATTACCGATTTTCGGGTGGCCTGGTCCGGTTTCTGATACTCCTGGGACACGCGGCCCATTAACGACTTAATTTGGGCTTTGAACTGATCCGAAATGACACCCAGATCTCTTACATTACGCTCAATGTGATGGATCCGCAAATTTACAAGGTCATAGCGGCCCTGCTTCTTGGCGGCCTGAGTTTGAACAACCAGGTGAGCCAGGCGATCGATGTTGCGCTCGTATTGGTTAAAATCGTCCTGGCACTTTAAAAATTCCTCGAAGGCGATCTTGTCATCGTGAAATAAGATGCAGCAAGTTTTCAGATCAGCCTTAATCTGAAGCGCTTGATCGGATACTTTCTGAATTTGATCCCGCCCCAGGATGGCATCGCCCTTTTCTGTCAGGATTTTGATCTTTTCTTCGATGCTGACGGTGGTCTGGTCAAAAATGCTGGCGCACGGGTTACTTTTCAAAATCAAATTCGCATAAAGGAGATAGCCAAGTCCGATTAGAACCAGCAAAGCTGCGGTGGCGATAATTATTTTTTTCATTCACTTTCCCCGGAATTCGAGCGAGAGCCGTCTTCTGAAATCGTCAAGTATTTCGCATCATCATCATATCAGTATAACATAGCTTAAAGAATTATGTCTCAAGAAAAAAATGGTCAATGGGTCGATTCGTTAATTCGTTAAATAGTTCAGGAGTCGGGGGGGACTGAATGGCAGGCTTGTTATTCCCGTGAAGCAGGCTGTGTCATAATTCGAAAAAGTGTTTAATCTCTGTTTGTCATGCCGGACTTGATCCGGCATCCAGGTTACTAACCTCATGCAATCAAGATGGATTCCGGGTCAAGCCCGGAATGACAAAAATAAGAATATGCATCGTTTTGCCAAATTGTGACACAGTCTGGAAGGCGGGAACCCAGAAATGTTTTTATGTTCGGATCCCCACTTGCGCGAGAACAAAGGTTGGATGCCGTCCCCATTTATATGGGGCAGGCTGTGGGCGGAAATTCCGATGAGACTCCCCGACCCTTCAACGAATTGGCTGTTCAACTAGAACCCATCTCAAAAATGCGGATTAGGGTTCATGGCAAGGCGCAGACCGATCGGGAAAGCGCAGCATACATGGGTATGTGAGCATTTATCGGAGGCCTGTGCTGCACCTTAATTTTAAAAATCAGATGCGAATCCCGCTTAGCGGGGCAACGCAACCATGGGCACTTAGACGCTTTTTGAGATGGGTTCTAATTGACTATTTAACCATAAGAGAGCCGGAGTCTTGAAGTTAACCGCCCTGCTTTTTAAGGGCAAGCTTTCGCAAATGGACCGACAAACGACGCAGCGTTTCAGGCGCGCCCAGTTCGTTAAAGGATAATATTTTCTTCTTCCCGGCCGTTGAAAGGGTGAGACGACAGGTAAAATCATCCGGGATGTTTCTGGTTTTCTGTGATACGTGCTTCGGGTTTAATTTAAAAACATTTGCCGCCTCAATTAAATCCAGCAACAGTTTGGCTTCGGCAGCCGGCAGCGCATCCGTTTCACCCTTATAGGCCAGCCGCAACCCACCAAATCCACCGGAACACTGATAGTCAATATGCATGCTAAACTCTCCTTGGGTTCATAACGGCATCAGGCGTCGGACATCGGGCGTCAGGGAGTATTTTTTGCTCAGCCCTCAGTCCTCAGCACTCATAGCTTAGCGTTTGACCTTGAACCCAAAACCCTGAAACTTGAACCTTATAAAGGTTTAGGTGACATACGGCAGCCCCACCTCCCGAAAAGCCGCCCTTACCCGCTGGGTCGAACCGACGGGCACCTGTTTTTGTTTGGTCAGGGTCCGCGCCGATTCAACGATGACTTCCACGGCATCATTAAATTTTGCAGTGGACCACAGTTTCTGAAGCGCATTATACCATATCAGCGCCGCTTTATCGGTTCCGATTTCCATCGAAACCAGATAAAACGCCCGGTTGGGTATTCCGCTGTTAATATGGACTCCCTGGTTGTCGTCATTGCCCGCATAGTAATCGTTCATGTGAGCCGGCTGGGGGTCTTTTCCAAGCAGATTGTTATCGTAGGCCATACCAGGCGCCTGCATGGATCGCAGCGATTCTCCATACAGCGTCGGCCCCATAATTTCGTCGCCCACCAGCCAGTCCGCCTGACCGGCGTCCTGTTTTAAAACGTGCTGGGTGATGGCACTGCCGAAAACATCTGAAAAATGCTCGTTTAGCGCCCCTGACTGGCTGAAATACTCGAGGTCGGCGGTAAACTGCGTCACGCCATGCGCCAGCTCATGGGCCACCACATCCAGCGACTGGGTAAAACTGATAAAAATTTCACCGTCGCCGTCACCAAAGGTCATTTCATCCCCGTCCCAGAACGCATTCATATAGTCCTCGCCGAAATGCACATTGAGGATCAGGTCCATTCCACTGTTATCAATGGAATTGCGCCCCAGGACTTTATTAAAATAATCACGCACGTTGCCGGCAAATTCGTAAACCTGATCCGCATCCTTGTCGCCGGTCTCCAGTTTGCCTTCGCCCCTGACCAGTTTAACCCGCTGTTCCCAGGTATTCTGGCAATCATACACCTTGCGCTTGGGTTTGCGTCTGGATTTGGTTCCGATGAAAGCTTTCATGTCGACCAACTTGTGCGCCCGCTTGGTGCGGCTGATTTTGCTTTGCTGGATGCTCAGCCTGGCTTCGGCCACACCGACTTTGGCCAGATTTTCCAGAACCCGCGGCGGGACAAATGTACAATTACATCGATGATGCGCCATCACTGCCTCCTTTCGGGATTGCCTTCGGACTATCTATAGTAAAATTTTAAGACTGTATTCGTCAAACATTGTTCCATATTAAATCAAGCCATCTGATTGTCAATAAGCTAAAAGTGAAACATAAAAACCCCCAGCTCCGTTTCTAAATTCAGCTTTCAGAAAATCGGTTATTGGGGGTTATATGATGTTATGAATTTCTTTTCCTAATTCAGCTTTCGTTTTACCCAGTCTCATTCGAAATCATGTGGTATTTTAGTGCCGGTGGCGTCATAAAATTGTCGTAAACAAATCTCAGGAATAGATATAAGTTATTGATTTTTATTTTAATTTAAATATC
>JBFFCW010000167.1:0-8218 GCA_041559695.1 Desulfobacterales bacterium | reverse complement strand
TCTGCCGGAACAATAGGTCACAATGGGCTGTTCGGGTGGATAGCGATTGAGGAAGGACTCGATCCGCTCTTCAAATTGGCCCACCGGCAACGATACGGCGCCCGGGATATGCCCGTTTCCGTAATGGTTTTGCGAACGGGCGTCTACAAAAAGAACGTCGCCTTTATCAAATAGGGTTTTGGCCCGGGCGACGCTGTCAATTTCTGTGTTCTGACCCGCCGCATCTCCGGCCGGGTTGGCGGTAATCACCCCTTTGGTGGTATCCCACTGTCCCACCAGGGCAATGCCCTTTGGCGAAAGGGTGTTAACCGCCAGGGCCAGGATTACCGAAACACTTACTAAGATGATAATTTCTTTTATTGTTTTGCGAATAACCATCGTCCTGATCCAGGCTCAGTCTATTTTAAACAGCAAAAGATAAGCAGCTTGTCTGTAATTATAACTCCTGAAATGTCCGTTATCAATATTTCCTCATGCGCTTACAAGAAAACACGCCAACAGGGGAAAAAAATCAACGGAACAAGGCGCTGACCCTATTTTATGAAGGTTCCGTTTTTAAGCTCTTGTAGCGTCTGCTCGATTTCTTCCTGAGTATTCATGACAAACGGCCCCCAGCGGGCGATGGGCTCGTTCAGCGGTTTGCCTGAAACCAACAGAAACCGCACCCCGGGTTTTGTAGCCCGCACCGTTACCCGATCACCGTCCCCAAAGAGGATCAGACGGGGGTAGGCAATCGGTTTGCATGCCTCGGCGTCGTCGGCTTCAAATATCCCCTGACCTTCAAAAATATAAGCAAAAGCAGCATGACCCCTTAAGATGGATTGGGAAAAGTTTCCGTTAGGCGGAATCGAGATATCCAGGTAGGTGGGTTCGGCCACGATTTCCTTCACGGGGCCGTGGAAACCGTCCACCTCGCCGGCAATAATACGGATTTTAACACCATCTTCATGCCGGATTTCCGGTATCTGATCAGATGTTATATTCTGGTAGCGCGGGCTTGTCATTTTAAGTTTGGCAGGCAGGTTCACCCACAGCTGAAAACCGACCATTTCGTCCTCATGGGGCTGGGGCATTTCCTCATGCATAATGCCGCGGCCGGATGTCATCCATTGAACGTCGCCGTCGGTTATGCTGCCCGAATTGCCGATGCTGTCTTTATGGTTCACATGCCCGCTGATCATATAGGTTACGGTTTCAATTCCCCGATGGGGATGCATCGGAAATCCCTTGATGTAATCGGCAGGATCTTTGGACCCGAAATGATCAAACAGTAAAAAGGGGTCGACATGATCCAGGGTACCGGTAGCAATACTTCTAATGAGTCTTACCCCGGCACCTTCCATGACGGCCTGGGGCTCAACGATCCTGGCTATTTTTCTGGTTTGGTGATTCATTTTCTCTCCTCCTAAAAATTGAAGATCACCTTTCTAGGTTAGTCGGTTGAGCCGGTTAAGCCAGTTGAGCCCGTTAAAAAAGGAAAAATGTCTGATTTAATTTTTTAACGGGCAAACGGGATAACGGGTAACTGGCTCAACCTTATTTCAGGCGGTTTCTAAATGCTTTCATGCGACCCATCACAATAGGGTGCATCCTGGGTGCGCTGGCAGTTGCACAGCGCATACTGCTTTTTTTCTGTGATGGTGAATTCCATCGGCAAAAAGGATGTGCCTTCGTGCGATCCGTCGCAAAAAGGTTGATTTTGTGTTTTGCCACAGCTGCACCAGTAATAGGTGCCCGGTTCCAGATCTAACATGATGGGATGTTCATCACTCATTTGATCACCTCCTGTATTTTTTATAGACATGTCCATATGTCGAATCGAAAACGATCAGTATTTTCATGATCAAATCCTCCGGTATACATCTTATGATTTCCAGCTAAGGCCCAGTTTTTTGCACAATCGTCCTAAAGTATCCTGTTCAGCTGCCGTCAGTGCTCCCAAATCTTCTGCAATCACGGCGGCATGCGGGGGAAATATTTTGTTGATGAGGTTGTATCCCCTATCGGTCAGATGAACGATAAAAAACCGACGGTCAGCCTCATTGCGCTCGCGCCGGACCAGTTCGCTTTTTTCGAGGTTGTCGATCACCATCGTAATATTACCGCTGCTTCTGAGAATTTTTTTCCCGATTTCCCTTTGGGACAGGGGGCCTAACTGATACAGCGCCTCAAGCACGGCAAACTGGCTGATGGTCAGGCCCGTCGAGGCCAGGTGCCGGTGGGTGCGGACGGTCACCGATTCTGCCGCTCGCATCAGCTTTACATATGTCCCTAATGCCCGAATCTCCTTTTTGCTTCCAATATATCGATCTCTCATAATTACCTCAATATTAATTAAAATAATATTAAACTAGTTTTGTTTTTGGTTTTTGTCAAGTGCAGCAAAAGTTTTATGGGATTTTTTACAAAGAAGCGTGTTTAACATTTGCAATTAATAGATTACGGAGAAGCGCCGTTTCACAACTAAAAAATCTTTTTGGGCTGACAATGTGGAACCGAACATTATCAAATGATAATGTTCGGGTAAGTTTGACATAATTTAGTTCTGATAATTAATTTGATTTAAATTTGGTAATTGGTAAAATTAATCGAATACATTGATCGTGCTAACAATTATGAGATCGGTTCGAGTCATATGAAAAACAAGGGACTTCGCAATATTCACTTTAGGGGAACCCAATCCGCCTAGTGCTCAATCCTTTTGCCGAATGAGATTTGACACCGCACTTTTCTTAAACGAAAAAGCAAAACGAAAAAGACCCCCAAAACAGGTTTTTGAGTGTTTTGCACGCCCTATTATTGTTGTGTTTATTTTATTGCCGATTCATTCGGTAACGGCTGAAGACAATGAAGGAGATCACGAAGCCAAACAACGCTTAAAACAAATTGAAGAAATAGAAGAAGAGGGGGAAAGGGAAGGCCTACTCAATCCAATTGCTCAAGAAATTTTCGGCGAAAAGGTCAGACTAAATGGTGGCGTCGAGTTTAACCATGAATATATTGACCGAAAGGACGTTGATAACGAAAATAGTGACAGCAGTTCTGATTTTTTTATGAGCACGGCCGAGCTTGCACTCAGTGTTTTTTTTGACGAGAAGAGCAAGGCCAAAGTCGTGGTAAATGCTGAGGATGTTGGCAAGAAAGGTGACGATGGGAAAATAAACCTGGATGAGGCCATCGTCACCTTGAAAAGCCTGGATGTGCCCCTGTACTTTATCGGGGGTAAGACCGTGATGCCATTCGGCGTTTTCGAAGACCACCTGATCGAAGGCACGCTTGCTGAAGATTTGTATGAGATCGATGAGTGGGGAGCCACCCTTGGCTATAATCCCTGTTTTAACGGGCTGGACATCTCCTTTTCGCTCTATCGAAATCCGCAGATAACACGTAATCTGGAAGATTTCGACACACATGATTTCAGCACCTCGCCCCAAAATGAAGAAAAATTCAGGTCCTATATTGCCAATATTACGCTTGAGCCCATTGAAGATACTCTTACCCTTGGCGCTTTCTATAACAGCGAACCCGGTGCCGGCAAACGCAACCAGTCCATCGGCGGCGCCTTTTCGTTGGGTTATTGGAAGTTCACCCTGGATGCTGAATATATCACCGCCCTAGCACGGGAGAAAGGAGAAAACGAAGAGGAGAATAAAGAAAGCGCCAGGGTTGTGGGACTTGCTTTTGAACCGCTGGAATCCTTGCATCTGGCAACGCGGTATGCCGTTTTCAGCGATGACAACCCCGGAGATCAGGATGAAGTTCTTGATTACCGCATCGTTGCCGGATTCAACTACTCGCTTTTAGAGTGGATCGATGTCTCCTTTTTAACCGATGCCACGATTTTTTTTGAATACCGATATGCTAAGTATGAAAAAGAAACCGGCAGTCAGGCCACTAACTCACAAAACATGTTCATGCTTCAGTTGGTTCTTGGATTCTAGCGGCTGCTAGATTACCAAACGGTAATCTGCGCGTAATCTTACCTTAATTCGTTTTATGATATAATCTAATGCCATGCGATTATTATTAGTAGAAGACGACGTCAAAATCGCACAATTTGTGGTGAATGGCCTCAGAGAGGCCGGCTTTGCGGTGGATCACGCCGTAAATGGAGAGGATGGACTTCACCTGGCCTTGACCGAGCCATATGACCTCGCGGTTGTGGATCTGATGCTACCCAAGGTCGACGGCCTGACTCTCATTGAAGAGGTCCGCCGAAACAACATCAATACGCCGGTGCTGATTTTAAGCGCCAAAAGATCGGTAGATGATCGCGTCAAAGGTCTCAAAACAGGCAGTGATGATTATCTGGTCAAACCATTTGCATTCGCCGAGCTGCTTGCCCGGGTCCAGGCCCTCATTCGTCGGTCAACCCACGTCACCGCTCCATCCGAGCTTAAGGTCGCTGATCTGACGTTGGACTTGAATGCGCGCAAGGTTTTCAGGGCTGACGAAGAGATTTTCCTGCAGCCGCTCGAGTTTTCCCTGCTCGAATATCTGATGCGCAATGCGGGCCGGGTCGTTTCCAAAACAATGATCATGGAACATGTCTGGGATTACAACTTCAGCCCCCAGACAAATGTTGTCGAAGCCCGCATCTGTTATCTGCGGGATAAGATTGATAAAAATTTTGATCGTAAGCTGATCCATACTGTCCGGGGTGTCGGATATGTTCTTAAGGGGACTTCATAATTTTAGGATTTCATTATTATTTCGCTTAACGATTCTGTATGCGGTGGCATTTACAGCCCTGTCAACCATTGGTTTTCTGATTTTTTATTATCGTATTTACGACGTCACCATGGAGCGCCTGGATCTTGAGTTGCTGGATAAAACCCAAAAGTACGTGGCCCTGACGAAAGAAGCCGGCCTGGAAGGCGTCCTGCCTGAACTTACGGATGAGGCTGCATCTGAAGACCCGCAAGAAGACTTTTACCGTCTTTTTAATTTCAAAGGGGATATTCTTTTCACCACCGATATGTCCTTCTGGGGAACCATTGACCAGAAGAACATCCTGTTAAAAATGCAAAATGAAGGATTGACTTATGCAATCCAAAACCAGGCTTTCGATGCGCGCGAGGATCGGGCCCGCATGATCACGGCAATTATCGGTCCGGATAGCGTGCTGCAGATCGGAGAGAGCCTTGAAGAAGTCGATGAATATTTGGATATTTTTCTTAAATTGTTTTCCATCCTGGTTATCAGTTTAATTATCGTTTCGGCGTTCATCGGATGGCTGCTGGCCCGGCGGGCCACAATTGACATGCAGGAAGTTACTGAAACTGCAGAAGAAATATCAAAGGGTTCCTATGACAGGCGCGTGCAGGTCAAAGGCCGGTACAGGGAGATCGAACGGTTGAGCGCCACGTTTAACCGCATGCTAGACCGCATTCAAAGTTTGCTGAAGTCCATGAAAGAAATCAACGATAATATCGCCCACGACTTAAGAAGCCCCCTGGCCAGGATTCGCGGTATCGCCGAAATGAGCCTGCTCAAAGAAAAATCCGTTGACGCCTACAAAGATATGGCGGTCAGCACTATTGAAGAATGCGATACTTTGATTGGAATGATTAATACCATGCTGGACATTACCGAAGCCGAAGCCGGTGTCAATGGCGTTGAAGCCGAAGAATTTGAGCTGGTGGCCCTTATCCGTGAGGCCTGTGAACTTTTTCGCCCGATAACCGAGGAGAAAAAGATCAATTTGAAAACCGACCTGCCTGAATCCTTGACGCTAAAGAGCGACCGTAAAAAGATGCAGCGGATCGTGACCAACCTACTGGAAAATGCCATAAAATATACGCCCGCAGACGGAACGGTTGCCGTCTCTGCCGCAGCACAAAACGGAGAGATTCGCATCGATTTCGAAGACACGGGAATGGGCATTTCCGAAAGCGACCTGCCCCACATCTTCGAACGCTTTTACCGCTGCGATCGCAGCCGCTCCCAGGGCGGTTTAGGGCTGGGCCTCAGCCTGGTCAAAGCCTATGCCGAATCCATAAACGGCACGATTCGGGTCGAGAGCACCCTGAATCAGGGCAGCCGCTTTTTCCTCAGATTTTCACGCTAGCCTTTGTTGACAAACAAACATTTTTATAATGGATTCACCGCAGAGACGCAGAGCACGCAAAGAGAAAGTTTCTTAATAAAAAAATTCTGCGGACGCTGCGTCTCTGCGGTGAGCTATATATTGTAAATTATATTTTATGCATTTGAGCATGTTATGTAGGGGCGGGATTAATTCCCACCCGCTAATTCATGCGTTATAGAACCGAAATAGTTTTTAGAATCTAACAGCCATTCCAGGACCTCGTTCGTTTTATTTCGCCTACCTTACTCGAACTTACCGCCATTATTTACTCCACATTACCAAATAATAATTTTGGCATAATCTTCCGGTAAAATTTGTTGTTTATACTCGGAGGCCAGAGTCGGAGGTAATTTTCGATAGGCTCCTGGAAACAATTCCTCGAGTCTAAAACTCAACAGCGGCTTTCTGCAGCGCCAAGGTATTCTGATGAATTCCAACCGGGCAATTACACGTCGTTCCTTCTGGGTATGGTGCGGTATCTTCTATCTTGCAATCGGATTGACAGCAGCCCGGGGAGCTGAGCTCAGCGATCTGGTGATGAAAACCTCCCAGGGCTATCTGATGTTATCCGTTAAAATCAGCGATGTGATCACCGGTGATGTCAAAGCCTCCGCGGCCGATGAATTATCCGCCACCATCATTTTTTCGATCGCCCTGTATGAGGTCAAACCCTTCTGGTTCGATAAGAAAATGGCGCACCACACTGCAACCAATACCATTATGCACGAGCCCGGAAAAAATGAATACCGCCTGCTGCGTTCATGGGACAGCGGGCCGCCGCCGGTGGTCGACTCTTTGAATCAGGCCCGGCTCATGATGACGGAAGTCAACAACCTGAAATTGATGCCGCTGGCCGGGATTGAAAAGGGCCACACTTACCAGATCCGGGTACAGGCTGTCTGCCAGAATAAAAACGCCTATGTTTTCAGCCCGTCGGGATGCTTCAAAACCGACTGGCACACCGTGGATTTTACTTTTTAGCCGATTAAGCCGGCCGGCTATTGGTAGCCGGCCGGATGATTATAAAGCCATTATTAATCCGGGCACTTTCGATTGTGAAGGGCCTACAAAAATTGCAAAAGGAGGCAATTATGTTTTCCGCAAAGGTTAAAGAAAAATCGATCGGCAAGATGAGATCCATGCGGCTGTTGGCCGTTCTCCTGGTACCGGTGATCGCGCTTATCATGGGGGCCACTGCTCCGAAGGTTTGGGCC
Source organism: Desulfobacterales bacterium (assembly GCA_041559695.1). Classification (GTDB taxonomy): domain Bacteria; phylum Desulfobacterota; class Desulfobacteria; order Desulfobacterales; family JAHEIW01; genus JAHEIW01. The sequence goes on along the minus strand of JBFFCW010000167.1, from coordinate 913 downwards.
CAGGAAATCGCCGAATTTGAGCTTTTCTTTGAGTTCAACGCCACGGACCTCGATCTGGGCTTTGACATATTCCTGGATGCAGATGGCTGGACCGAAGCTACGCTCACAGCTCCCGACGGCGCAACGGATTTTTTTATAGTCAACACCGGTGGGGGGCTGTTCGATAAAGGTAATACTGAAATCATGACCGAGAGTGCCGAACCGCCGTTCGGGCCGGATTGCGCTATTCCGGACGAATGCACCGACCAAGAAATTGCGGATGCAATCGCCACTTTCCAGGCTGATTTCCCAGCTGGAACCTGGGAAATCGAAGTCGTGTTTACGGATACATCAAGTACCACAGCATCAGCAGATCTGAGTCATGACCTTCCGGCCGCTCCGGACATTCGCCGGCCCCGGGAGGAACAGTCTTTAAAGAAAGTGAGTACCATTAGATGGAGAGACACCTCGGAAGCAGGTGATCCACCAATTATAAGCTACGAGGTCGTTGCCGAGATGGTAATCAATGGCGAGACATTCAAAATTACCGCCATAGTCCCCGGCAGTGCAACAAAGTTCACAATTTCAAAGGAATTTATGCGCTTGGCCAGACGCGCTAAAAAACAGGGGGAACTTGAGGAGTTCAAGGTCGAGGTCATCGCGAGAGCGGATAACCTCAACAAAACCATCACAGAGCTCTCTGTGTTTGAGTTTGAAGAGGAAGAAGAGGAAGAATAATAAGCTCGGGCACAACCTGCTTAAATTTTCTACCGGCTCCATTCGCAATTCGCTTTATGACACCGGCGGGGGCGGATGGAGCCCCGTCGGCACAGGCGTCTGAAAAGACGATTAAAGAAATTATGGCAAATGATTAAAGCATTTGAAATATTGCTGTGGGAGCGGCTTCCAGCCGCGATCAATTGAGCATTGATTA
>JBFFCW010000166.1:0-8219 GCA_041559695.1 Desulfobacterales bacterium | reverse complement strand
CGACAGAAACTAAAGAAATTTTTTATCGATCATAAAGTAGCCAGAACCGAACGGACGAAATGTCCGATCCTGCTGAGCCGGAATGAAATTATCTGGGTGGTGGGGCACCGGCTGGATAACGCGGTAAAAATTGGTTCGCAAACACGCAGGATACTCAAGGCGGAGCTTTCGCTTGCCTAAAGCTCGATGATGATTAGATTCACCTATAGCTTCGGTGAGTGAGATCAAATGCGGACCGGGCCGCATTTGATACTTGATATTTAGCCTAAGATACAGGATACTGATAAGAAAAGTGACTAAATTGAGCTAAAGTGCTTAAAATTAAGCTGTAGCTCGCGCAGTGCAAGCGTTCCGCCATTTAAGACAGACGGCAGCATTCCTTCACGTTAGTCACTTTAGATCACTTTCAGCTTCAGTGCACTTGCTTTTATGCGTTTTTAAGATAACTTGTATTGTCGCTCTCGACGTTGGAAATATTCTAGGAGGTATTTGTCTTTGAATCCGTTTTATAAAAATTTGGCCTTATGGCTGGTCATCACGTTGATGATGGTCATGCTCTATAATCTTTTTAGCAAACAGCATCTTGCTGAAACGAGTATCAGTTATACCGATTTTCTGGCAATGGTCAATGATGAGCGGGTATCGGATGTTGTTATCCAGGGCCAGGAGCTCCTCGTAACCGATAGCAACCGCAATCGTTTCAAGGTGTACGCACCCCAGGACACCGATCTGATTAAAATTCTCAGAGACAAAGGTGTCGTGATCAGCGCCAAGCCACCGTCTGAAAATCCATGGTATATGTCGGTTCTGGTTTCCTGGTTTCCGATGATTGTGCTGATCGGCGTCTGGATTTTTTTCATGCGCCAGATGCAGGCCGGTGGGGGCAAAGCCCTGTCGTTTGGCAAAAGCCGCGCCCGTTTGATGTCGGATCAATCTGAAAGGGTTACTTTTGAAGATGTTGCCGGCATCGATGAAGCCAAGGAAGAGTTGATTGAAATTGTCGAGTTTCTCAGGGATCCGAAGAAATTTACCCGTCTGGGGGGCCGAATACCCAAAGGCGTACTGCTGGTGGGCCCCCCCGGCTGCGGCAAAACCCTTCTGGCGCGGGCCATTGCGGGGGAAGCCGGAGTGCCTTTTTTCAGCATCAGCGGTTCGGATTTTGTCGAGATGTTCGTCGGGGTGGGCGCATCCCGCGTCAGGGATCTGTTTGTCCAGGGCAAAAAGAATGCGCCCTGTATCATTTTTATTGATGAAATTGATGCCGTCGGCCGCCATCGCGGCGCCGGACTCGGTGGTGGACACGACGAAAGAGAACAGACCCTGAATCAACTCCTGGTTGAAATGGACGGGTTTGAATCCAATGAGGGCGTTATTTTGATTTCCGCCACCAACCGGCCCGATGTTCTGGATCCGGCTCTGCTGCGTCCCGGCCGGTTTGACCGACAGGTGGTTGTCTCAATGCCCGATATTCGGGGCCGGGAAAAAATACTGCGCGTGCACATGAAGAAAACACCCATCGACCCGGATGTGAATACGGTGATCCTGGCAAAAGGAACGCCCGGTTTTTCCGGTGCTGATCTTGAAAACCTGGTCAATGAGGCAGCCCTGCTGGCGGCCAAGCGCGATAAAGAAAAAATCGGTATGGCCGATTTTGAAGATGCCAAAGACAAAGTCTATATGGGGCTTGAGCGCAAATCCAAGGTCATCAAAGAAGAAGACCGCAAGGTCACCGCCTACCATGAGGGCGGGCATGCCCTGGTTGCGCGCTTTCTGCCCGAAACCGATGTCGTCAACAAGATTACGATTGTGCCCCGGGGGCGTGCGGCCGGCATTACCTGGTTTTTGCCTGAGGAACGGGATTTTAAATTTAAAGATCAGCTTCAAAGTGAGCTGGCGGTTGCATTCGGCGGCCGGGTGGCTGAAGAGATTGTTTTTAATCGAATCAGTACCGGTGCCGCCAATGATATCAAACAAGCGACCGATCTTGCCAATCGGATGATCAGAAGCTGGGGCATGAGCGATGACCTCGGCCCCCTATCCTATGCCAAGGCTGAAGAACAGGTATTTCTGGGGCGTGAAATTGCCCAGCACCGGGACTACTCCGAAGCGACGGCCCAAAAAATTGATGAAGAGATCAATAAGCTGATTAAAAATTCATACGGGCGTGCTCAAGCGGTTTTAAAGGAAAATTTGGATATTCTTCATAAACTGGCGGAAAGCTTGCTCGAAAAAGAAACCGTAATGGGTAAAGAACTCGATGAGTTGATTCACTCCTTGAGACCCGGTATCAAACTACCTTCAGAAACCCCGGAAGACATAGAGACTTCAGCGGAATCAACAGAAACGGCTGCCGGTCAATCCTGATATGCTGGATTCCCCCAAAACCTATCGATTTTCATGGTCCGGTTATAACATGGAGTTCGGGCGCCGGACGTGCATTATGGGCGTTGTCAACGTCACGCCGGATTCGTTTTCCGACGGCGGGAAATTTTTTGCGCGTGACGCGGCGGTGGCCCAGGGGCAAAAACTGGCGGCTGACGGTGCGGATATCCTTGACATCGGTGGAGAATCAACCCGGCCGTTTTCCGATCCGGTGTCCGCTGATGCGGAAATTGAGCGGGTTATTCCGGTCATCGAAAAACTTGCTGATCAACTGACCATTCCGATTTCGATTGATACCATGAAGGCCGAAGTTGCCCGACGGGCGATTGATGCCGGAGCGTCTATGATCAATGACGTTTCCGCACTGCGTTTTGATCCGGCCATGGGGGAAGTGGCCAGGCAATTTGAAACGCCGGTGGTGCTCATGCATATGCTGGGAAGTCCTAAAACCATGCAGGATTCACCAGCATATGATAATCTCATCGCCGATATATCGGATTTTTTAAAAGATGCCATTGAGCGGGCTCAGAAACAGGGCATTTCAAAATCAAAGCTCATCGTTGATCCGGGAATCGGTTTCGGCAAGACGGTATCGCATAACCTTTTCCTCATACGGCACCTGTCTGCCTTTGCCGCTTTGGAGGTTCCCATTCTCATTGGCCCTTCGCGTAAGGCATTTATTCGGAAACTGCTAAAAGACGAGCAAAACAATGATATCCCACCGGATCTGCCGATTGTGGAAACCGGCACCCAGGCAGCTGTTGCCGCGGCCGTTTTGTGTGGCGCTCATATCGTGCGGGTGCATGATGCGGCCAGCACGCGGGCAACGATTCGGATTTTAGATGCCATCAGGTCCGCCCAAGACAATTAAACGCCTTGGAATCTCCACAACCGACATCCCAATGGTGCATGCTGTATGATGATAAGCCACCAGAGCCGTAACCACCGAACTTGTTTTTATCCTCTGAGGTTATTGGGGATTTTACTGGTGTTGCTGTTGTGTTCCCTTAAACCGGCCCAATCTTCCAGCGTGAATGAAATTGAGATTCTCATTCCCGTTGATCCCTATAAGCTTCCGGACGGATTAACATTGGTCGGTCCGGCGCTCAAAGAAATTGAGGTCCGCGTAAAGGGGCCGGTATCGGTGTTGGATGATCTCAAGCGGAATGAACCCAGATACAAATTGGACCTATCCGGAGTTGCCGTCGGAATGGAGTCTATAGCGATCAATCCTGATTTAATACAGATGCCCGCGGGGGCCAAAATTACGAGAGTCAATCCGGCTTATTTAACCGTAAAAGTCGACCGTTTGCTGAAAAAGCAAGTGCCGGTTACCGTCGCAGTTTCCGGCGAGCCGGCCGGCAGTTATTCTATTAATGGCACCCTGGCCAAACCGGCAACGATGTTAATATGTGGCCCTGAGACATTCGTCGGTTTGGTTGATGAAATTTTCACAAAACCAATTGATGTCAGCGCCCGCTCAGAATCCTTTAAAAAAGAAATTGCCGTTGATTTGGCGGAAGGCGTTGAAATCTGTTCTTCATCAAATATTGTGCAGGCGGAAGTCTACTTTGCTGCAAAAGTTTCCACCAAAAGATTTGCGGGGGTTTTGGTTCAGGGTAAAAACACGCTCTATGAATTCAACATTTCACCCGGCACCCTCACACTTGAAATCAAAGGGCCGCTCAACATCATCAACAATCTACAGCCGCAAAAAGACATCCATGTGTTTGTTGAACTCAAAAACCTTAAACCCGGTGTTTATGTGCGGCGCGCAGCGATCTCATTGCCGGTGAAAACCACACTTGTCAGTGTCGAGCCGGAATTGTTTACGGTTAAGATTGTCGGTGAGAAACAGTAAAAAGATAGGTTCAAGAAAAGAGGGTATAAGGTATAAGGACTTGTTATATTTGTTTTATTAGTTTAATTGGTTCAATTGGTTGGTCTAAATCGAACCAATCGAACCAATTAAACCAATCGAACCAATTAAACAGTTGTTACGCTTGAAACCTTATATCTGAACTCCAAAACTTTGACGCTTCGACACCGAAAGAAAGGTGAAGATTATGCTTCTGGTAATCGATGTCGGTAATACCCATACGGTTTTGGGCGTTTATGAAGACAGCCAGTTGAGGAACGATTGGCGGATTCATACGGAACGAAATACAACGGAAGATGAGTTTAATGTTTTAATAAACAGTCTTTTTTCCGCTGACAACATTTACCTGAATGATATTGACCAGACCATTATTTCATGTGTGGTCCCCCCCATGGTCACTATTCTGGATGCTTTCTGCCGCAAATATCTGGGCCACCCGCCGCAGTGGGTTGATGCTAAAAACTGTGCCGGAATGCCGATTTTGCTGAAAAATCCGGCGGAAGTCGGCGCAGACCGCATTGTTAACGCTGTCGCCGCGTTTCATAAATACCGTGCAAGTCTGATTGTGGTTGATTTCGGTACGGCGACGACATTTGACGCCATTTCACAAAAAGGAGAATACATCGGCGGCGCCATCAGTCCCGGAATCGGGATCGCCTCGGAAGCGCTATTTCGGAAAGCCTCAAAGCTGCCGCGGGTTGAAATTTTTGTTCCCCCGGGAAATGTCATCGGCAAAGATACGATCGGCAGCATTAAGTCAGGGATTATTTTTGGCTATGCCGGCCTTGTGGACGGGATTGTCCGGCGCATGCAGACGGAGATGGGAACTGATCCGAAAGTTATTGCCACCGGTGGTCTGGCTGAGCTCTTATTCGATGTCTCCGAAACAATTGAGGCGGTTGAGCCTGCACTGACGCTGGAGGGGCTGCGTCTGATTGCCAATCAGGCTTCAACGTAAGGTGTCTTTGGCCCGGGGGGCCTGGCAAGGTGTCAGTGTTCAGGTGTCAGGACTACGAACCTGATGACATCGAGAATTATCAGATTCTGAACCCTGCAACTGTTTGCTGACACCCGACACCAGACACCTGAAACCAAGGCACCTTATTTAACTGACCGATTCTAGATACCCCAGATATCCACTGACGCTATTTTGCAAAAAATTTGTTTCCCGTTCCTGAACGTCCGGCGGCAGCTGATCGAAAGTTGCCATCAGCGGGTCTTCTTTTAAAAGCCGCTTCAGGCATGCCGCGATCCGATCTTTTGTCACATCCCCCTGATGATCCATCTCATCTTTAATCAGCCGTGCCCAGAGCAAAAGCTGTTTGCGGTGTGCCTGCAACATTTTGACAGCATCCTTTTGAATGCCGAAATGCCCGTAGCAGATTGTATCGGCCCGGCAGGCAATGAGTGCATCCAAACTTTTCACGGCAACATCCAAGAAAAACCTTGGCGGCGTGGCCGGGCGCAAATAATACCGGTGTGCAGGCATGGACCGATGGACCCCGCCGGCTTCACCGGCAAACAGGTATTTCTCGGTCTGAAAACTCACATGATGGACTGCGTGCCCCGGGGTGAAGATCGGGGTGATGAATTCGTTGTGAAACCGGTTCGATTCCAGAAGCCGATTTTCGGCAATCGGTTTTATCGGCCCGTATTCTAACGCCATCGATCCCAGAACTTTTTTTGTCCCTTCCCACAGCCGTGACGGTTCGGTCAGATGAGAAAGACCCAACGGATGACAGACAATCTGAGGTTGTGAAAATACCTCCGCAATTTCACCGATGGCACCGGCATGGTCCAGATGAATGTGGGTCAACAAAATGTAATCCAGCTGATCGATGTTTAATTCGCGCAGCGCCCGCAAAAGATCGGGTGCGGTTGAGGAGGGACCCACATCGATTAAGCAGGTGATTTTTCCCTGGTATAACCAGGCGCTGTAGAAATTGCTAACACCGGTCATGGGCGGTGTCAGCGGAATTAAAAAAAGATCGTCCGCTATTTTTTGAACCGCAGTCTTCAATTATATTAACCCTGGATTTTAAAAAAACGTATTCGGCAGGATTTAACAATTTTCTTTTATAGGTTGGCCTGTTGAGCCGGTTTAGCCAGTTGAGCCCGTTAAAAAAAAGAGAAAATGCCTGGTTTTATTTTTTTTACCGGCAAACGGGTGAACGGGCCACGGGCTCAACCTTATTCGTATGACGGTTTTGAATCGGTTAACAGCACCGCCATTGGGCATTAGATGCATTTATAAAATAACTGCTGGTTAGGCTTTACCGACCTCCTTCAACGTTCCCTTAAAAACTCGGTAAAAAAATTCGTTGTCCGTAATTCCACGGCTGAGTATTTTGCCGATATCGTCAATATTTTTGCTGTTGATAATTAAATTGGCGCTTTTGTTGAGCGCCATCATGTTATCCATGGTCCGAAATCGGTCGCTGACCAGAGCGATAAACATATTGCGTCGCACCAGCATACTCAAGCGTTCCAGGTACAGCAAAATACCATTTGACTCCGGGTTATCGGTATCAAAATTTTCGTTGATAACAAACAAATCGTAATTGTGATAGCGCATGCGTTTCAGTGCATCCCGGGTGCTTTCAGCCTCGGTGATCTGGTAATCGAGTACTTCCAGCGCTTTAATAATTGTCTTGCGCACCAGGGGATTCGATTCACATACCAGGGCGGTCAGCCCTTCTTCTTCGATGAAGTCAAACGGCTTTTCGTCGGCATTGTAGCCATTGTTCGAATCGGTGCTTTTGAAGCTGCCGCCGCCTGGCGAGCCCAGCGAAATTTTGCCCTTACATTTGGGACAGGCAACGGTGGCCCGCTTGCCCGCAGGGATTTTTTCATCGGGCACTCTAAATTTGCTTTGACAATTATTACAGATAATTTCCATGGTGGTTGTTCCTTCACTTTACAAATTTAAATTAAACGGATTTAGCATAGTTTCGATCGATTTCAAGATTTCCGATATCGGTGGTGGCCTCCCCGCGGGCACTCTTGATGGAGTCGATACCGCGGCCCACCACCCCTTTGTGGGAGCAGTACCCCAGTGCCGTCTCCTGGGCAATCAGACCCTGTTCGAACAGCCCGATAATGTGCTGATCGAAAGTGATCATGCCAAACGCATTGCTGGCTTCCATGATTTCGTAAAATGTTTTGCCTTCCGACTCGCCATGCAGAATCAAATCCTTAACCCTCAGATTGCTTCCCAGTATTTCAAATGTGGCCACTCGTCCGCCCCCCACCTTGGGCAGCAGTCGCTGGGATACGATCCAACGCATGGTATCTGCCAGGCGAATGCGGATCTGTTCCGCATCTTCGGTGGAGAACATACCCAGAATACGGTTTACCGTTGAGCCGGCGTCCACGGTATGCAATGTGGTAAAAACCAGATGGCCGGTTTCGGCGGCCCGCAGCCCGATCTCGATCGTCTCGCGGTCGCGCATCTCGCCGACCAGAATCACTTTGGGCGCCTGGCGCAAAGCCGCCCGCAGGCCATGGGCATAGGTGTCAAAATCCATTCCCAGCTCGCGCTGATTGAAAGTGGATTTTTTATGGGGGTGTTGATATTCAACCGGATCTTCCAGGGTGATGATATGCACCGATTTGGTTTCGTTGATTTCATCGAGGATGGCTGCCAGGGTAGTGGTTTTACCGGATCCGGTGGCACCGGTGACAAACGCGATCCCGTTGATTTCCTTGGAAATCTGGAACATGGTTTTGGGAAGTTCGCGCTCCTCGATAGTGGGAATTTTGGATTCCAGTTTCCGCAGGACGATAGAGATGTTGGCACCCTGGGAAAATATGTTCACGCGGAAGCGGGCTTTGCCCGGCAGACCGTAAGACATGTCGCAGGAGCCGGCGGTCAGCAGTGCCTTTGTCAGGCGACGGTCCTGGTTGATGAGATTCATGGCAATGACTTCAGTCTGAAAAGGGGTCAACGCCTTAAAGT
>JBFFCW010000165.1:0-8251 GCA_041559695.1 Desulfobacterales bacterium | reverse complement strand
GATGTCAGAAGACAGATGGCAGAGTAAAGGTTACAGAAAGCAAAAGGTAGGTTGTTGACTTCGAGTCACCATCCCCATTCTCTGTCCTCTGACTTCAGTTTTTGTTAACTGACACCTGAACACTGACACCTGACACCAGTTATAGCGAAAGATGATTGCAGGTCATTAATTTTTTTGTATATAATAAGTATATACTCAATTCCAACTAATTTAGAAAGGGTAGGTTATGATCGAAAAAGTAATCATCATGGGGGCCGCCGGCAGGGATTTCCATAATTTCAATGTCTATTTCAAAGATAACAAGCGTTACAACGTTATCGCGTTTACCGCCGCTCAAATTCCGGATATAGCCGGTCGTCTCTATCCGCCCGAGCTTGCCGGCAAACTTTACCCCGATGGTATTCCGATTCATCCCGAAGACGTACTCGCCGATCTGATCCGAAAACATCACGTGGATCTGGTGGCTTTTTCGTACAGCGATGTCCCCCATGTGGAAGTCATGCACAAAGCATCGCTGGCGATGGCGGAGGGCGCGGATTTTATTCTTATCGGTGCGCCTTACACCATGCTCAAATCGAGCAAACAAATCGTGGCGGTTTGTGCGGTGCGCACGGGTTGCGGTAAATCCCAAACGACGCGCAAGGTTTGTGAAATTATTAAAGGGTCCGGCAAAAAAGTCGTCGTTGTGCGTCACCCGATGCCATATGGTGATCTGAGAAACCAGGTCGTTCAGCGCTATTCGGCTTACCAAGATTTTGAGAAACATCAGTGCACCATTGAAGAAAGGGAAGAATATGAGCCGCTGGTTGAGCAGGGAATTGTCGTATACGCCGGTATCGACTACGGTAAAATTTTAGCAGAAGCCGAAAAGGAAGCCGATGTCATTATCTGGGATGGCGGCAACAACGATACCCCCTTTTATAAACCGGATCTGCACATTGTGCTGTTTGATCCGCACCGGGCCGGCCACGAGTTGCTGTATTTTCCAGGAGAAACCAACATGATTATGGCGGATATCGCCGTTATCAACAAAGTGGATTCGGCACCGGCTCAAAAGGTGTGGCAGGTCAGGAAAAATATTGAAAAATATGCACCTAAAGCAAAGATCGTTCTGGCGGAATCGTCCCTGGTGGTCAAATCACCGGAAATGATTCGGGGCAAAAGGGTTCTGGTGATTGAAGACGGCCCGACCCTGACACATGGCGAAATGCCCTTCGGCGCCGGTATCGTTGCCGCTGAAACGTTTAAAGCCGCTGAGATTGTCGACCCGCGTCCATTTGCGCAGGGCTCTTTAAAAGAAACGTACACCGTTTACCCCCACATTGGCAACGTCATACCGGCCATGGGATACACCCCGGATCAAATCAGCGACCTGGAAGAGACCATCGATAAAACCGATTGCGATCTGGTCGTGTTTGCCACACCGATTCATCTGCCGCTGGTGTTGAATATTCAAAAGCCGACCCTGCGTGTGCGCTATGAATACCGGGACCACGGCAGACCGACACTTGAGGAGCTTATCTCAGCAGATCTCTGATCAGGTGCCAGAAATCAATAGGTGTCAGGTGTCAGAACAAAGAAGAGGGAACACAGAAGAAAGATGACAGAAGGCAGAGAACGGATGACAGAATCTGATAATTCACAACGTCTTCAGACGCGTATGGCTGACACCTGACACCCGACACCTGAAACTCCTGTATTCTCTGTGACTAAAAAACCTTAAAAACCGAAGAGAGAATGATGCAAGAGATCCAAAAACCGATCCTCCTGGTGGCCCTTGGCGGTAATGCGCTCATACGTAAAGGAGAAGCGGGCACCGTGGACCAGCAGTTTAAAAATCTGGCCGTACCCATTCGACAAGTTGCCAGGCTTTCCAGGGACTATCGCATCATCATCACCCACGGTAACGGCCCGCAGGTCGGCAATCTGCTTTTGCAGCAGGAAAGTTGTGGGGAAGTACCCCAACTACCCCTCGAGATTCTGGTTGCCCAAACCCAGGGGCAAATTGGCTATATGATCGAATCCACATTGGACAGTGAGCTTATGGATCTGGGCATCCACGTTAAGCCGCTGATCAGCCTGATCACGTATGTGGTGGTGGACGAAAATGACCCGGCCTTTGCAAGTCCCTCCAAACCGATCGGACCGGCTTATAAATGCCAGGAAGACGCCCCATCGGGTTATCCGGTAATCAAAACCGCCAAAGGCTTCAGGCGTGTGGTCGTATCCCCGCAACCGGTCACAATCATTGAAAAACGCGAAATTAAAAAACTGATCAATGCCGATTTTATTGTGATCTGTTGCGGTGGCGGCGGCATACCGGTGGTCAGGGAGGGCAGGGCCTTTCAGGGTGTCGATGCTGTGATCGATAAAGATCTGGCCAGCGCCAGATTGGCCGAGGAAGTCGGCGTCGATATCTTCTTGATTGCGACAGACGTGCCCGGTGCAGCACTGAATTACGGCACACCCGGTCAAAAATTTTTAAGCAGGATCAATATCAAAACGGCACAGAATTATATCACAAAAGGCCATTTCCCTGCCGGATCCATGGCGCCAAAGGTAGAAGCCGCCATTCAGTTTATTCGCAACGAGGGCAAACGTGCCGTCATCACTTCGATCGATGAGATCGTTGCGGCCGTAAAAGGGGAGGCCGGAACGGAAATAACAATCTAAGGAACCTATTCAGACGATAAATTTAAAGTGGCGCTTAAAAAAAGATACAAAATAATGCGGATTGTGGCACTGTGTGCCAGTATGGTTACTGCCTTTCAAGCAGCAATCAACTTGATCACGGGGTCAAGCATCTGCCCGAACGCCGGGTGTAAAGTTGTTGAAAGCTTAACCTCGATATCCCCTTTATACTTAAACATTTTAGGGTTTATTTTTTTTTCAAATTGTCTTCCGGCTGCTGGGTAATCTGAAATCCAAACCCGATAATGATCGTTATTTAATTGGCCTGGTACTTTTATGCGGCCTGGCGTTTGATTCGGCACTTTTGGGTTATCAAATATTCGTTGCCCATTCTCTGTGCAGCTATTGCCTGCTCATTTTGTTTTTTGTGACGATCCTGAACATTCTTTATGATGCCCGGCAGATCGCATTTGGCTTTGCCATTTCAGCAGCGGTCGTCATTTCATTCTCCATAATGGCCCTTTTTCCAACCGGTGCAGGCTCGCAAAAGTATTCCCTAAAGAATGCATCTTACGGATTAAAATCATGTGCATCACCGACCAAAGAAATTTATCTCATTTTTTCATCGGATTGTTCCCACTGCAACCAGGTGATTGAAACTTTAAATAATTGCAATAGTTGTGATCTTTATTTAAATCCGATTGATAAGATAAGTTCATTAAACATTGACGGGCTCGAACTGAATAAAAGCTTTTCCCCCGGGGTTAACCGGCTCATTCTTGAAATTTTTGGAATCGATAGCGTTCCGGTTCTGGTCGTTGAGGATGAAGAAGGCTACCGATTCGTTAGGGGGGAGAAGCGGATCTTGAACTTTATGCGCCGGGCGTGCTTCACGCATGACGAAGTTTTGTATTTTGATAAATTGCCGGCAGCAGCCGATAAAGAAATTACCGTGCTGACTGAGGAAGACGAAGAATGTTCTGTTGAGATAGATTGCGAATCGAAAGAAAAATGAACACATTTGGATTCTCCGCAATATGGGATTGATTTTTGGATAGGGCTATATTAAAATTTTTATAGACATACCGGCTGTATTCGCTCGGATTTTGATCTGCCTCTGTTATAGGGTCCGGGGGCAATTAGGCGTATTACCACAGGGTGGAATAAGGAGTACTGGATGACCCATTGTATTTTGCTAAATGCAGATTACACGTATCTAAATGTCGTTCACTGGAAGCGGGCAATCTGTCTGCAGGCCAAAGGCAAGGTCGAAGTGTTAAAAGATTCCGCAAAAACCGTAAGAAGTTCCAGCGGCGCACTATTCAAGGTTCCGGCAGTGATGCGGTTAATAAAGCTGATCCGCACCATTTATCGAACCGGTGTGGCCTTTTGCAAAAAAAATGTCTTTATCAGAGATGGGTTTAAATGTGCTTATTGCGGCACCGAAAAATTACGGCTCACTATCGATCACATTATTCCAAAGTCCCGTGGCGGCAAATCTAAATTTGAGAATTGTGTTGCGGCCTGTAAGCCTTGCAATATCAGTAAGGGCCACCAGACACCCCGAGAAGCTAAAATGTACCTCAATGTGAGGCCCGTCCAGCCAACCATTTCCGAATTTTTAAGATTAAAACTCCAAAAACTCGGTATCAATGATCTTTTAAGGGATCTGGGTGTTTATTAGGAGCAGCTTTTTACGAATTCGACCTGTTTCCATATCAACACGCCCCTGATTTAATGAATCGGTCTAATCACAGCGGCAAGACAGGTAAAAATATTTAAGAAGAGGTGGATATGAAACTAATTGTTGCGGGAACCGGATATGTGGGACTTGTTCAGGCGGCCGTATGTTCAGAATACGGACATGAAGTTTATGCATACGATGTTGACAAAGACAAAATCGACGCATTTTCCACCGGGCAGGCCGATGAAATCGAAAAATTTGTCATGGAACCCGGACTGTCGAATATCATACGTGAAACTCACGGCAAATCCTTGTTTTTCTCCAACGATTTGAAGGCCATCATCGAAGGCACGGATGCCATTTTTTTATGTCTGCCGACGCCGTCCAACTTGGACGGCTCGACCAATCTGACTTATTTTGATACTGCCGCTGGTGAAATCGCTGAAATTCTCGCCCGCCGAAAAGACAAGCGCCGCATCGTTCTGGTCAGCAAAAGCACGGTGCCGATTCAGACCGCCCGGCGCCTGGAAGGCATTATGAATGAGCACGGGGTGGAAAATTTCGGTGTCGCCTCGAATCCTGAGTTTTTGGCAGAAGGGACGGCTGTGAACCAGGCCCGCAGACCGGATCGGGTGGTGGTGGGCTGCGACCATGCCGAAGATTTTAAAATACTTCGCCGGGTCTACTCCCAATTTGTGCATCACGTTCGCATTAAATACATTGAAACCACCCCCGAAACCGCCGAGGCCATCAAATACGTGGCCAATACGATGCTGTTGACCTATATTTCTTTCTGGAACGGTGTCGGGGCCAAGATCGGCGAAAAAATATCAAATGTGAATATAGACGACCTGCGGCTGGGCGTCACCGCCGACGACCGAATCAGCACCTGGGGCTCTTTCGTGAGCAATGGAGCCGGGGGCAGCTGCTTCGGCAAAGACATCGCATCTTTAATTTATCAGCTGCGGCGAATGAACGTAAGCACGAAAATGCTGGAGGCTTCTTTTGAGGTCAACGAATATCAGAAAGTATATCTGGTTGATCGGGCGATCAATGAAGCCGCTTTTAAATTTAACAATACGACGGTAGCGGTTTTAGGCCTGGCATTTAAAAAGCACACCAACGATATGCGCGATGCCTCCTCTATTAAAGTTGTTGAGGCCCTGCTAAGCAAAGGTGTGTCACAGATCAACGCTTATGACCCGCTGGCAAATGAGACCGCCCGGCAGGAGTTCGATCCTGCCAAAAACATCCTGTTTGAAAAGATTAAATACTTTAATTCAGCCAGGGAAGCCATCGAGGGAACACAGGCCCTTTTTATCTCATCCGACTGCGAGGAGTTCCGCGGGTTTTCACGAACCATCGAGGATACCGTTAAACCACCGTATCTGATTATGGACGGACGCCGCATGATTCCGGATTACAATGAATTGGTAACCATGAATTATACTTATCTTGCGGTCGGTTCTGTGGCCATGCAGCCGCAATAAGGCTTTCTGAGGTACACTGAAACGGTTATGACGCCTGATGACGCAAAAACCACGTCCGTTGATGTGGAATTTTGTAAAACGGACAGGGATGAGACATGATGAAAGGAATTATTTTAGCAGGGGGTTCCGGTTCCAGACTGTTTCCGATTACCCGGGGTGTCAGCAAACAACTTTTACCGGTCTACGATAAACCCATGATTTATTATCCGCTGTCGGTGTTGATGCTGGCCGGTATCAGAGAGATCCTTGTCATATCCACCCCGGAAGATTTGCCCATTTTTAAAAGAATTTTAAAAGACGGCACCCAGCTTGGCCTTGACTTTTTCTATAAAGAGCAGCCCCGCCCGGAAGGTCTGGCTCAGGCGTTTATCATCGGAGAAGAATTTATCGGCAATGACACCGTCGGCCTTATCCTTGGCGACAATATTTTTTACGGGCCCAACTTATCCAGGATATTGCAAAATGCGGTCAAACTTAAAAAGGGCGGTTTAATTTTCGGTTATCGGGTAAAAGATCCTGAGCGCTATGGTGTTGTTGATTTTGATTCCAGCGGCAATGTTGTCGGAATAGAGGAAAAGCCGAAAAAGCCCAAATCGAGTTATGCGGTGCCCGGCCTGTATTTTTATGACAATGCGGTCATTGAAGTTGCCAAAACCCTCAAACCCTCTGAACGCGGCGAGCTCGAGATAACCGATGTCAACCTATCCTATTTGCGTCAGAAAAAACTCAAGGTGGAGCTACTAGGGCGTGGATATGCCTGGCTGGATACCGGGACGCATGAAGCCCTGCAGCAGGCGGCGAGTTACGTTCAGGCCATCCAGGAACGCCAGGGGCTAAAAATTGCCTGTGTCGAGGAACTTGCCTATCGCCTGGGCTATATCACCGCAGATCAACTGGCAAACCTTGCGGAAGACATGACGCAAAATGAATACGGGCAATACTTACTGGAAATCGCAAATGATGTTGAGAACCCCAAATAGCCGGGTAAGCATTCACCTTATAAAACCTGCCAAAATGACACTTCCTTGATCCATGGTATTTTCTTGACACGATCCGGCATTCCGGGTAAAAAATTTAGTTTGTACCTAAAGTGAGCGATTGTCGAGGTTGCTGCAGCTACAAGGAAGATGTCGTTCCGCTACGGTTGACTATGCGGGGCGGCATCTGACACCGTAGATGCGGTAAGATCGGCAATGCCCGAAGGGGTTCAAATTTTAAAAATATAAATCGATCGATCGACCCTGAGGCTCTCGACGGGCAGAATTCCTTGAATATCTGAAAAATTTCCCATTTTTCGAATTTGAAACGATCGATTTAGGTTATACTTAAAATCCAACCATGGAGGAATGCATGGATTATAAAAAGTCGCTTAACCTGCCCAAGACAAAATTTCCCATGAAGGCAAATCTTTTGAAGCGTGAACCCGAACAGCTCAGGAAATGGGAAGAAATGCGCTTGCATGATCAAGTCAGAAATTCATCCAGAGGCCGGGAGCCATTTATTTTGCATGATGGACCGCCTTATGCCAACGGGAATATCCATATCGGCACCGCGCTGAATAAAATCCTGAAGGACATCATCGTCCGTTCCAAACAGATGGCGGGATATGACGCCGTTTATGTGCCGGGCTGGGACTGCCACGGGCTTCCAATTGAGCATAATGTGGATATTGAACTCGGGGAGAAAAAGAAGGACCTCTCTTTAACGGATATCCGGCGGCTTTGCCGGCAGTATGCCGAAAAATTCATTGATATCCAGCGTGATGAGTTTAAACGCCTGGGAGTTATGGGCGACTGGGAAAACCCCTATTTGACCATGAATTATCAATATGAAGCCATCATCGCGCGGGAATGCGGCAAGTTTGCCCAAAATAAGAGCCTTTTTCGCAGTAAAAAACCGATCTACTGGTGTTTTACCTGCCAGACAGCGCTGGCCGAAGCCGAGATTGAATATCACGACGAATCCGCGCCCTCGATTTTTGTAAAATTTCAAATGCAGGACGATCTCAGCGACAGCTACCCCCAGTTGAAAGGGAAATCGGTCTATGCGGTAATCTGGACGACCACCCCCTGGACCCTGCCTGCGAATCTGGCCATCGCGCTGCATCCGGATTTTGAATATGTGGCTGTTGATGTGGGCAACAATGAAGTTTTTATACTGGCACGCGAGTTGATGGAACAAAGTATGCAAACCTTCGGTATCTCAGATTACGCGGTTATTGCCGATATCGATGCGACATCCCTGGAGCATAAGCACTGCCGCCACCCGATGGTGGATCGGGACTCCATCATCATCCTCGGTGATCATGTTACACTGGAAGCCGGCACCGGATGTGTGCACACGGCTCCCGGCCACGGTCGCGAAGACTATGAAGTGGGCCTTGAATATGGCCTGGATGTATATTCTCCGGTAGATGACAACGGGCGTTTTACCGATGACGTCGAGT
>JBFFCW010000164.1:0-8313 GCA_041559695.1 Desulfobacterales bacterium | reverse complement strand
GGATTCGGTGGCGAACCCCAGGAAAAACTTAAAGCCCCAGGGAAACACAATAAAATACCCGAAAAGGGCGCCGGCAATGAAAAAGAACGAGGAGAGGATCACCACCGGGGCCAGCAGGCGACGTTCTTTTTGGTATAAGCCCGGGGCGACGAACATCCAGAATTGATACAGAAGGACCGGGCTGGCCAGCATCAAGCCGGCTAGCAGCGACACCTTCAGATAAGTGAAAAACGCTTCTGGCAGGCCGGTGAAGATCAGATGATCGCCGTGTTCCATCACGTTTACCAGCGGCCGGACCAGGATATTAAACAGAATCTCTTTGAAACCGTAGGACGCGGCGAAACCGATGCCGACCGCAATAAAGCATTTGATCAGCCGGCTTCTGAGCTCTTCGAGATGAGACGTAAACGGTATTTTTTCTTCCTCAGCGATCATTTTTTCCGGATCCCCGGCGCGGTTTCTTTTTTTCAGTTTCGGCGTTGCGCTCTGATTCATCTTCCGATGCGGTGCGGTCGGTGGTTTTTAATTCATCAAAGGCCGGTTTTACATTTTCCAGCTTGTCCGCTTTATCCGCTTTAACAGACCCTTCGGCCTGTTTGCCATTCAAATCAACGTCTCCTTCGTCAGATTTGGACTCATCAGGACGTTTAAATTCAGCGGTTTCTTTTTTCGGGCTTACGGAGTCTTTGATATCTTCACCCAGACCATCGAAGGCTTTTTTTACATCAGACAGATCCTCGTCAATCTGGATGGTTTCTTTAAATTCATTGGTTGCTTTTTTAAATTCCCGCATTGCGCGGCCCAGTGATTTGGCCAGATCCGGTAGTTTTTTGGGGCCGATTACAATCAGTGCGATTGCCAATAACAACAGCAATTCGGGCATGCCGATGCCAAACATGTGCTACCTCTGGTAAATTTTTTGGGGTTTAATTTTCATTTTTCTTAATTCGCCTCAGGTGGACGAACACACCGGTTGAGCCCGTTACCCGTTAGCCCGTTGGCCAGTAAAAAAAGATATTTTCCTATTTTAACGGGCACAACTGGCCAACCGAAAGCGTTGATCTATTTTTCTATTTGATATCTTTTAAAAAGCTGTCTAGTACTGGTTTCGGGTACAAGTGTCAAGGATAACCCGTTACCTGATGCGTGCTCATAACATCCTATTTATAATTAAATCCGAAAATCGAAAAACGAAACAAATCCGAATATCGAATGACCAAAATTCAAAACGTTTTGAAAATTCGGATTTTGAATTTCGACATTGTTTCGGAATTCGTGCTTCGAGCTTCGAAATTGCCAAAGTAAACAAACCCGGAAAATCTATAACATTAAAAAGGTTAAACCGATGGTCGAGCGCTTTTGATAGCCTTCCAAATCACTCTGGCCTGTCCGGTTTTAAAATCATAAAATACAGTTTGCCGGTGTGGGCCAGATGCCCGGCGGCAATTTCGGCATAGGGGCCGTTGCCCCAGAACAGATCCGCCCGGCCCGGTCCCCGAATAGCGCCGCCGGTATCCTGATTGAGCACAAAGCGGCTGCAGTCTGCCCAGCTGTCGATCTGGCCGGCACTATCGACCACCGGTTTTTTTGTCTGGATATATGCCAGGGCAGCCGGCGGGAACAGGCGTCTGTCCAGTGCAACGGATCGGCCCGGCGTCAGCAATACGTTCAGATAGCCGAGCGGGCCTTCAGGCTCCAGCTTGAAAAAGACATAACTGGGGTTGTGATTTAAAACCGGTGCCATTTCCTCCGGATGGGCCTGCAAATAGGAACGAATTTTTTGCATGGACATTTCTTCTTTGGGTATTTTTTGCTCTTCGATTAAAAGCCGGCCGATGCTGCGGTAGGGTCGACCATTGGTCCCATGATAATGAACATTGATCACCTCTCCGCTATTCAGAAAAACTTTGCCCGAACCCTGTATCTGCAAAAAAAACACATCCACCGGATCTTTAACCCAGACCAGCGGCGCGGCTTTGCCGGCCAGTACATCTTCTCCATCGATTTCCCGACGGTCATAGTAGGGGACGACGGTTTGCCCGGTGTAGCGACCGATGATGCTGTCCCCCTTGTATTTTTCATTAAAGGCGGAAAGATCAATTTTCATCAGATCTGTTGGAAGGGCGTAAATCGGATACAGATATTCATCGTTCCTATACAAAGAGCCGCTTAAATGCGGCTCGTAATAGCCGGTAAACAAAACTTCGCCCCTTTGATTTCTGCCAACCGATTGATAAACGTTGTAATTGGACCGGATGAATTTTTTTAATTCCTGGCGGGAGGGTCTCGTCCGGATAAAATCCAGAAAATACTGCAGCGATTTTATCAAATGGGCGGCGTCAAAGCGGTCTTTTCCATATTGAAAGGTTCGGTCGGCCGGCACCCTTTGCAGGTAGACCAGACTTTTTAAAATACTGTGTTCCAATCCATCGAGTTCCAGGTCATCACCAAAATCCGGGTAGGAAAAGCTGGATCGCCGGACCATTGCCGTTTCTTCCGGGGGCTTTTTAATCGGAGCCGGGCATCCGGTGATCAATACCGTAAGGGCAACAGTTAATACGAGGGCACATTTAGGATTTGGAAAAAGGCGAATCTTCATCGGTTTTGTGATCCTTTGCGAACATACGAGCCGCTCTTGCCGCCGGATTTTTTCAACAATTGGATTTTTGAGATCGTCATTTCTTTATCGCTGGATTTACACATGTCATAGATGGTCAGCGCTGCAACCGAGACTGCCGTGATGGCTTCCATTTCAACACCGGTCTGATCGATGGCGCGCACCGCTGCTTCAATGCCAATGCTGCTTGCAGCGGCATCCGGTGAAAAGTCCACCTGGATATGGGTAATATTCAAGGGGTGGCACATGGGGATGAGTTCCGCGGTTTTTTTGGCGGCCATAATACCGGCAATACGGGCGGTCTCAAGGACATTGCCCTTTTTCACCTTCTGATTTTCAATCAATTCAAATGTCTCAGAATTCATAGAGATCATGCCGCCGGCCACCGCTGTTCGTTCTGTGGGCTTCTTTGCGGTCACATCAACCATCCGGACGCGGCCTTCATCGTCGATGTGGGAAAATTTAGGCATAACAACTCCTTAGGTTAGGGAAAAGTTAAATGGTCAAATAGTTGATTCGCTGAATAGTCAATCAGTCAAAGGATTTAATCCATTCTAAACTATTTGACCATTTCCTCCGCTCGCTTTAAATCCTCCGGTGTGTTGATGTTAAAAAAGGACCGCAGGTCAGGATCTATTTCGCATAAAACTTTCTCAGAGATGGTTTTGATACGGCTCTTGCGAAACGTTTTTATAATTTTTAATTTTTCCTGCTCAAGATGGTGCTGCGCTGAATCTAGACAGCGTTTGGAATAAGCCGCGCAAAGGGGTTCGAGTCCGGCGGAGGTTTCGGGCATCACAATGTCGATCTGGGGCTCAATTTTTCCGATAACGGTTTCAACCATTTCCTTTTTTAAAAAAGGTGTGTCGCAAGCTGATATAAACGCAAACGGGTTTGTCATATAAAAAAGGCCGGCATGAATTCCGGTCAGAGAGCTTCGAATCGGGAAAAGATCCGATACAATCAACAAATCCCATTCCAAAAATTTCTGGGGACTGTTGGTTACCAGAATGATTTCTTCAAACAACTGGCTGTAAATATCGTATATGTGATCCAGAATTCGGACCCCGCCCACTTGCAGGAGCGCTTTCTCCGTACCATCATAACGGGTGGACAATCCGCCGGACAGTATCACCCCACTGCATGGGAATTTGCTCTTTGACGTCATGATATTTAATTATTTCGATGTCTATAATGAAAGCATCAACCTTTTAACTTAAGAAAAAAGTAAGGTAAAATCAAGGTAAAATCAGTGGGTTTGCACGGCTGCTTTCCTTTTAAGCAACAAATTCCTTGATCAAAAATCAATATAATGTATTTTAAAGCTTATTTTGATCTAAAAAGCTCAAAAATTAGAAGCATGGACAGGATCATCTATAAGATTCATTATTCCAATATTCCATTATTCCAACATTCCAATCCCTGCGACCATGGGCGTACACGAACATAAAAAAGAAGCACCCAAATCAGTTACCATGGGCATCATTTCGGTTTCCACCACCCGGGCGTTGATTGATGACACCAGCGGGCAATGGATCCGTGAACAGGCTGAAAAAAAAGGGCATAAGATTGTTTTTCACAGGGTGATCCCTGATGACGCAGATAAAATTGCCGCTACACTGAACCAGGAGATCAAAGAATCAACTCCCCAGGTGGTTTTGATGAGCGGCGGCACCGGGATTACGAAAAAAGATGTGACCATTGAAGCCGTCAGCCCGCTTTTTGACAAAGAGCTGAGCGCATTTGGGCCCCTGTTTGCCAAACTCAGCATGGAAGAAATCGATTCCGCCGCCATCATGTCCCGCGCCACTGCCGGTGTTATCGGCAATACGGTTGTGTTTTGCATGCCGGGCAGCCTCAAGGCCTGCAAGCTGGCCTGTTCGAAACTCATTTTTCCTGAGCTGGGCCATCTGGTAAAACATGTTCACGATTAAACAATTAGAAAATGACTACAAAAACGCGTCTTTTCTGATTGCCTGTGGCGTCGTTATCATACCCCCCGGTCAACAAGGAAAAGCGAACGGAAAATAAATTTTGAGGAGACAACTGTGCCGGACCCCTACCAAAAAAAATCTGCAGTCACAGGCGAGGCTTATGATCCGAAGATGGCGCCGCGCTTCACGGAAATCCCCACCTTTATGCGGACGCCGCACGGCAGACGGCTGAATGATCTGGACATCGCCATTGTCGGTGTGCCATTCGACAGCGGGGTGACAAATCGCCCCGGTGCGCGACACGGTCCGCGGGAAATACGGAATATGTCGAGCCTGACACGTACCATCCATCACGTTAGCCGTCTTAATCCTTACGAGCTATGCCGCATCGGTGATGTCGGCGATGTGCGCTTTACAAACGTTTTCCACCTGGATGAAGCGATTCAAAGCATCGAGGCGTTTTATCGCAATATCCATGCCGCGGGCGTTATTCCGTTGAGTGCCGGCGGTGACCATTCGATCACCTATCCGATCTTTAAGGCCATCGCAGCGCAAAGCCCGATCGGCTTGATTCATATCGATGCCCATACCGATACCTGGGATGAGTTTCTGGGCTCCGGCGTCCACCATGGCGCGCCGTTTCGCCGGGCTGTTGAGGACGGGTTGCTGGATCCCAAACGAACCGTGCAGATTGGTATTCGGGGGGCACAGACCACCCGTGAAGGCTGGGACTATTCGGTCGAAAAAGGGATGCGCATCATTTTCATCGAAGAGTTTATCAAGGCGGGGGTCGAGGCGGTTATCGCCGAAGCGCGCGGTGTTGTCGGTCAGGGACCGGCTTATATTTCCTTTGATGTTGATAGCCTTGACCCGGTCTATGCGCCCGGCACCGGCACACCTGAGATCGGCGGCCTGACCACACGCGAGGCCCAGGCGCTGCTGCGGGGTTTACGCGGTCTTAATTTAGTCGGCGGTGATGTTGTTGAGGTGGCGCCACCGTTTGACCCCAGCGGCAATACAGCACTGGTAGGCGCGACGATGATGTACGAAATCCTTTGTCTACTGGCCGAAGCGGCTGCATCCCGTAGGGAAACATTATAAGCGATCTCAAAGTTTGCAGTTCATCTTGGAAGACAGAGAAAAAAGTTCCAGAGGTGCTTGTAGGGTAGAAATGCCGAAAGTGCCTAAAATTGAGGAATTCTGTCATTTTTATATGTTTCACCGCAGAGGTTTTTTATAAAGAGAATTTCTCTGTACGCCCTTTGCGTCTTTGCGGTGAGTTATAACTTTAGCATTTTAGCTCATTTCTTTTGTTGCAGGAAAGGGTCCCGCAGGCCTTTTTTGTAGATTTTTCCCGATCCGGTTTTGGGCAACTCATCTAAAAAAACAATGGTTTTGGGGGCTTTGTAAGACGCCTGCTGTTCTTTGCAAAAAGCGATGATTTCATCTTCGGTGGCGGTCTCGCCGGTTCTGAGCACCACGGCGGCATTTACCGCCTCCCCCCAGTGTTCATCCGGCACGCCAAAGACAGCGGCCTCTAAAATTGCGGGATGCATGTAGAGCACGTTTTCAACTTCGGTGGAGTAGATATTTTCGCCGCCGCTAACAATCATGTCCTTTTTACGATCCACAATGTTGACATAGCCTTCCGAATCCAGGGTGGCCAGGTCTCCGGTGCGCAGCCACCCGTCTGAAAACGCATTTGCAGTTTCTTCGGGCCGATTCCAGTATCCGGGGGTCACGGTATCTCCCCGCACCCAGATTTCACCCACCTGTTGCTCATCAGCAGCAATCGGCATCCCGGTTTCGTCCACAACTTTAAGATCCACGCCGATAGCCGGCCGGCCGGTTTTGGATTTGATTTTCAGTTGGTCATCGGGCGGCAGCGCTTTCAAATGATTTTTTAAGATACTGAAGGTTAAATACGGGCTGGTTTCGGTCATGCCGTAAGTCTGGATGTAATCGCAGCCAAGGGTCTCCATGATGCTTCTAACCAGCTCGGGCGCAATGGGGGCACCCCCGCTGAGGATTTCCCTTAGGCTCGAAAAATCATATTCTGTCACCCGGGGGTGTTTGATCATCAGGTTAAGCATGGTGGGGATTAAATTGCTCAGCGTTATTTTTTGCTTTTCGATCGTTGCCATAACAGCTTCGGCCTCAAATTGGCCGACCATCACGTGACGGCCGCCGACCCAGGTAATGGCAAATGTTGCCCAGGCATCCGCCAGATGAAACATGGGCGCAACATGGGCCCAGGCATCGGTATCCACCAGCTTTAACTCGGCGATGGTTCCCAATGCGTGACTGCAGACGTTTTTATGCGTGAGCATGACCCCTTTGGGCTGCCCGGTGGTGCCGCTGGTGTAATATAAATGGGCGATACGGTTTTCATCAACGGGTACGGGCTCGAAATCCCCGGCATCGGTGCAAACGGCATCTTCATATTCATGGCATTGAATCGGGATGGATTCATCCGCCACTTCACCAATCCACAGAATCCCTTCGAGGGGCACACCCTCCTGGATGGCGCCTTTGACCACTTCTGCAAAACGCGTTGCGGCAATTAACCAGCGAGAACCGGCATCATTTAAAATGTAAGCGACTTCTTTGGCTGCCAGGCGGTAATTGAGCGGATTGAGAATGGCGCCAATGCCGGCAGCTGAGTAATAGGTCTCCAGAAATGCATGCGAGTTGACTTCCAGAATGGAGATGCGGTCTTCTTGCCGGATTCCCCGGTTTTGAAAAAATCGGGCCAGTCCGGTCACGCGCTCACCGATCTGCTGATAGGTGTAGGATCGATCACCGTCGATGACCGCGATCTTTGCAGGGTATAAACCCAAGGCTTTCTGAAGCGTCATCCAGATGTTCACAGTATTTTCCTTTTAGGGTTGAGCCCGTTGGCCCGTTAGCCGGTTGCCCGTAAAATATTAAATTAGACATTATACCTTATATAAGCGGGCTTAATCCCGCCGCGGCGGGACAAACCTGTTTGTGTGATTTTTTGTTTAAAATAGCCCATCGAATTATGAAAATTTTGTGGTATCTTAGCCTGAAATTGTTCCTTATAATACCACTGCCTTTTAAAATGCCAAGTCCAAAATTATTGCGATTTGACAAAAGATATGGTTGAAATGAATTCAAGGTTCTCAGGTTGAGCCCGTTTCCCGTTAGCGCGTTGTCTTGATAAATAAAATCAGGCTTGTTTTTTTTTAACGGGCCTAACGGGCTAAACTGGCAACCGGCAAACCCGATTAAGTGACCGTTTATTTATAAGATCATTTCCAGCTTATAAAAACAGCCAATTGAAATCTTACATATTTGTGACAGGTATCTTATATGGCTATAGAAATTGAAAGTTTTAGCGAAGATTTTGACCCGCGGTTTAAAATTTTCCATGAATTGATGGCCCGCAAGGTCAGGGATGTTCTGCTGGTCTCGACACCTTACGATGCCTGGATTCTGGAAGAAGATTGCCGACTGTCAGAACGTATCATTCATGAATACCGCGGTCTGAACCTGAGCAATCCGCCCCGGTTCACCTGGGTTTCCAGTGCCCAGGAAGCCCTGGCGATGCTGGACGAAAAGAAATTTGACATGGTGATTACCATGAGCCAGCTGGCGGATATGGATGTCTTTACCCTGGGTGAGGAAATCAAAAAAAAGGTTCCTGATCTGCCGATTGTTTTGCTGGCCCATGATTCTTTGCCGCCGCCGGCCCAGGAATGTCTGGCGGATTTTACCCGCCCGCCCGGAATTGATCGG
>JBFFCW010000163.1:0-8369 GCA_041559695.1 Desulfobacterales bacterium | reverse complement strand
GCAATCGTAATTTACCCTTGATGTTTCTCACCATGGTCCCTCCCTTTTTTAGATGGAAATGGCTTTGGCCATACCGGCCCGGGTGTCTTTATCGAGTGGGGTCAGTCCGAGACCTGGCGCACAGGCAATGTGCATGCCGCGGTTAATTTGGGGCTAAATCTTCTCAAGCACGTAATCCCGGTTGCCCAGTTTGATCTTTTCCGCATAGTCCAGCTGAATCTCCCAGTCAACTTTGGGGTAAAGCCCTTTAAATTTATCGTCGCCGGCATTCGTGTTTTCTTTGAGGCAGCTGCCCGGCAATGCCTTTTCCTGATTGACCAGATCCGCCGCGGCCTGATCAATGGCAACCGGATCGGTGGCGGCCACCACCCCGATATCGCGCACAATGGGGGCGTCATTGAACGGCGCACAGTCGCAGGACGGCGATACATCGGTGATAAAATTGACAAATAGCGCCCTACCTTTTTTGCTCTTCAACACGCCGAAGGTGTATTCGACCATTTTTTCCATAAACAAAGGCACGGACGCATTCCACTGAATCTTAACGGCCTCATTCGGGCAGACGATCACACATTCGCCGCAGCCAATGCACTTTTCGTCGTTGATATTGGCCTTGTCTGCGACCAGCGCAATGGCGTTGACCGGACAATGCTCAACGCACTCGCCGCAGCCCACACAATCTTTTGCTTTGACTCTGGGCGCCACATCGGCATGCTGGGCCATCTTGCCTTTGCGGGATGCACAGCCCATCCCAACGTTTTTGAAAGTCCCGGCAAAGCCGGAAAGTTCATGGCCTTTAAAATGGGCCACGGAAATCAGCGAATCCGCCTGCACGATTTCGCGGCCGATATAGGCTCTTTTAAAGTGCTTTTTATTGATGATCACCGCCGACTCGCTTTTGCCGCGCAACCCATCGGCAATAACAACCGGTGCATCCACCACCGAATAGGCAAATCCGTTTTGAATGGCAGTCACCAGGTGGTGGGGCGCATCGCTGCGGTTTCCGGCGTAAAGCGTGTTGGCATCGGTTAAAAATGGAACCCCGCCGACCGCCTTGATACACTCAACAACCTTACGGATAAAGACCGGACGGATATAGGCGGTATTTCCAATCTCTCCAAAATGAAGTTTAACCGCTGCCAATTCTCTCTGTTTGACCGTTTGTTCAAGTCCGGCAATTTCCAGTAATCTTCCCAGTTTGTCGACAAAGTTCTCCTTGTAATTCGCCCGCATATCGCTAAAATAAACAGTGCTTGGCATCGTAGCCCCCCGGTATGTTTTTGGTCTCAAAGCGAAAATGGACATTTGACATTGAACGATATTGGCACCTCAAATGAATTAAAGCAAGAACTGGCAGAATGAATTTATAACGCACGAATTTCGGATTTATATAAAAATCATGGGCCTAAACAATAAGTTAGCTGTACTGGATCAAATTTATCAAATCTATGATAATTTTGTCTGCGGTCTGGATCTGGCCTGCAGAAAACACTGCGCCCACTGCTGTACCACCGGCGTTACCCTGACCACGATAGAAGGGTACAAAACATTTAAAAAGATGGAATCAGAAGGAGATGCGCACTGGATTGAAAAAATTGAGCAGGCATCTAAAAAGCCCCATTTTCAGCTTAAAATTACCACCAATCAGCTGGCCAATATGTGCGCCGAAGGCATTGAGCCTCCGGTTGAAGAAAATAGCGGGTGGGATACGTGCCCCTTTCTAACGGGTGACCTGTGCCCCCTTTACACAGCCCGCCCATTTGGCTGCCGCTGCCTGGTGTCACGCCATGATTGCGGCAAGGAAGGCTATGCTAAAATAAACGACTTCGTGCTTTCGGTCAACACCCTCTTTTTGCAAACCATTGAACATATGGACGCCGGCGGCTGTACCGGAAACCTGGTGGATATGCTGGGGGTAATGGCCGTCAAAGAGAATCGGCAGGCCTATGCAGACGGTAAATTGGAATGCCTGTCTGCAGGGCTGATTGCCAATCAGCCGCTTAAAATTTTAATGATCCCACCGGAACACCGCACGAAAATGCAACCAATACTTAAGTCCCTGCAAGAAATTCGCTTTTGATCTTATTCACCGCAGGGGCGCATTGATGCTGCTGTTTTTCACCGCAGAGATGCAGGGTTCGCAGAGGTTCCTTTTTGTTTTGCTTTCATTGGGAGGCCCCGCTAACAGCGGCGGCCTCTCAATGAATAGATATAAGAAAAAACTTTGCGCTCTCTGCGTCTCTGCGGTGAGAATAAAAATCAGGTTAAGCCTTCACCTGAAAGAACGACTCGTCAAACTCGGGCCGGTCTTTGTAACGGCTGAGGAAAACGCCCGGCAGCTGATCGATGTTCTCAAACAACCCGGCATCCGCGTCGATTCCGGCTTTGTGAAGGGCCTTGAGCATGGAATTGGGTGAAGGCGGGCACCCCTTGACCGCAATCCGTTCCCGGATGTCCGGATGGTCTTTGTGGGCCTGGTACATGCATTTACCCATTAGAATCGTTTTTTTCATTCCGGGTGTAGGCTGCATGGATTTGCCGGTCAGAACCTCGATCTCATCCCAGGCTTCACCCTTCCAGGCGTAGCGGATCGCTGTAATCATGACACCGTTTATCGCGGAGCAGTAGGTGCACATGGACAGGTCGTATTTGCGGTAAAAAACACCCTTAAGCCCCTGTTTGGCCAAAGGCAGCGGCATCATGCCGTCGTCGGTTTCGCTGTATTGAAAGTCGTATTCGTGATATTGAATCAAGCCCTCAATGTCTTCGCCCAGGATTTCAATGTCGCAAAGATCATGGGGCCTTTGGCGATTGCGGGCGGCATGCACCAGGTGGGGGACATTCTGTGCTTCATGGCCGAGCAGTTTCGCCCCGACCAGATCCGCCGCCAGCACATCGGATGATGCCACCAGCAAATTGCTGCGGTGCATGCGGCCGTCCGGCCCGGGCCCGCGCTCGTTGGTATAAATCCCGTCTTGCAGGGTCAGCATCGGCGGCATCCGATCGGCCAGCTTGGCCACCCAGAAATGGAGGTCTTTGCCCGGTGTCATGGTGTGACATTTTTTGCGGGAGGGGATATCGATGGTGCCTTTCAGGTTTTTAATGCCCAGGCTCACCACTGTCTGGTTGTGGGCTTTCATCACCGGCAGGTCCACCACAAAGTCGCTGTTTAAAATATCGGTGTTAAAGTTCAGCTCGACACCGTCGCCCAGGTCTACTTTTTCAAAAGGCCTTTCAAAGACATTGATATGCTTGATGCCGTACTTTTGATTTAAAACGCCGTATCCCAGGGTCTCAAAAGCATGGGCCGGGGTGGCTGAATCTTTGGGATTCATGGTGACGGCGCCCTCTCCGATGGTGATATCATCGATGCCGCGTTCCTTGAGCAAAATGATAATATCTTCCACAACGCGGGATGTGGTGATCACCCCCCATTTGGGAAAGGCAACGGCGCGGGTCCAGAACACAATGTTGGGCTTGATGAAAACCCTGGCCCCGGCAGGCATAGCGTCCAGACCGCCGGATAATTGGACGGCCTTGCGAACCGATTCGATCGGTTTTTCGTACTTCACAATAGCAACTTTATATTTTTCCATGAATGCTCCCCAAAAAGATTTTTTAGATTATATCCATTCGCCAGGGACCCGCACAGACAAACCCAGACAGAATCATTTCCCCGGGCGACATTGCCCGAGGAAAAACTTTATGCCCTGCGGGCAATACAGAAAATATTATTTAAAAATATACCCAATAGATGAAATTGCTGCCCACAACAACTCGCTACTGATTAGCATGGATTTTTTTTCCCGCAAAGCGGGATGACACTTTTTGTTCGGCCGATGTCGGCCGAACAAAAGGTCCGTGTGAGTCTGTGTGGGTCCGTGGCTAATTAAACAGCCAAATTGAACAGCTCGGCGGCGTTGCCGCCGCAAATTTGCTGCATCTCTTGGCTCGACAATCCGGCAGTCTTCATCTCATCAAAATACGTTGCCGGCGGCAGGAGGGGAAAATCACTGCCGAACAGGATTTTTTCCGCCCCGACCAGTTCAACTGCCAGGCGGTAGACACTCGGATCGTATAAATAAGGAGAGGCGGCCGTATCAAAGTACACCCTGTTCAGGCGCTGCCTGACTTCTCTTTTAAGAAGACTGAAAAAAAACAGGCCGCCGCCCCAGTGGGCCAGAACAATGCTGTTTTGTGGAAACGTGTCAACCAGCCGATAGATCTGTGCCAGCGTGTTGGGGGTTTTTCCAGGGTATTGATGCCCGACGGGCTCATTGGTATGAATTAAGACGGGAAGATTCCGATCTCGGCAAATTTCCATGACCGGTTCGAGCCTGGCCAGTGAGGCATTTTCAATCCCGCTTTGATAAAACGCCAGTTCGCCGATTCCGGACAGCCCGCCTTCCTCCAGGCAGCGCTGCGTTTCTTCAGCCGCCCCGTCGCTGAAAGGATCAAAACATCCCAGACCGATAAAGCGCTCCGGATATCGGCTGACCACCTCGCTGATATAATCATTGTGCCGCTTAAAAAGTCCTTCATTTTTCCAGGGAAATCCAAAAATAACGGATTTATTCACCTGACCGTCATCCATTGCCGCCAGCATTTCCCTTGCCCCGATCAGCCGTGATTTAGGCGATTGATACAACGTTTGAAATGCGGGTTCGTCTGAAAAATAGGTTTCTCTATGTTTGCGAATTTTTTCGGGGAATAGATGGGTATGGCAATCAATAATCATCAACCTGGCACTCCCGCTGAGTTTAATTATCTTCAAATATCCAAAACGATACCGCCGCGCCCGCACCGTCTAAAAACAACTGTTTAAACTTCCATATACCTTCTGTGGTCAGCGTTAAGGGGCCCAGGATTTTAATATTTCGGGCCACGAAAACATGATAGCCTTCTACCACAAAATATCGGTAACCCGAAGCATCCACCGGGGCCTGGTACACCGGTTCGATCTCCTTTAAAACGCCCTTTGGTTGAGCGCGACAAAGATTAAACGTAACGTCTGTAATTCCTTTTTTCTGCATAAATTTTCTTGCAGATGCAGAAAGCTTTATTTTTGTGCTCCCCACTGAAAACATTTTGGAATTAACCGGGTGTCCGTAAACGATTTGTTTGTGCGAGAGGATATTGTTATGGAAAAGGGTGTCAAAATTCAAACAAAAAATAACGGCTAACCGGTTTTTTCCGATTAGCCGTTAAGGAGGAGAACAGATGAAGAAATTATTAGGCTGCAAATAAGACAGATGCAAAACCCTTGCCAAAAATAATTTCATCTCCTTCAATTATATAATATTTTTAAATTTTACATAAAATTCGAATACTTAAAATTGTGTCCGAACTCACTCCCTCAGCCATAATAGCGGTCGAGTATGATATGAATATGGAGTTGGGTTCATAATTTTTAACCGATTATAGCGAAAAATGGAAAAACCTGTTGTTTTTAATACATTTTTTTATTATTGGGTGAGGTTCAAAATTTTGAACCCGAACTTTTTTTGCCTGGCAAAAAAACATAACTTATTTAAATTAAATAAAAAAATGGGTTTATAGCTTTGAACTTGCTGTATTTTAGACGGAAAAAATTCCATAATATAACCTCAACCAGACAAGGCCGGAAAAAACACAAATCTCACGCAAAGATGCTAAGATGCTAATTTTTTCATAAATTGCCGCGCAAAAATTTTTGGTCTTGCGAGTTTGAGAGCTTTGCGGCTTTGCGCCCCAGTGTAGATCGAGCAATTATCAGGCCAAGCATTTACGCCCGCGCCGCATAACCATAAGCGTATGGAATCCGAAAAAGAACTCAAAAAAAACCCGATGTTTTTGTACCTGGCGGTTTTAACCATCTGCTCCACCATCGGACTGCAGGCCTGGCTGACACTGTTCAATAATTTTGCCGTGGAAATTGCCGGGTTGGATGGAAATCACATCGGCGTCATTCATTCGGTGCGTGAGGTCCCCGGGTTTCTGGCCCTGCTGGTCGTCTATGTCATCATGGTGATCAAAGAGCATCGACTTTCCGCATTGTCAGTGCTCATGATGGGATTCGGGTTGGCCATTACCGGCGTGCTCCCAACCTACGCCGGGCTGATATTGACCACGCTGGTGATGAGTTTCGGGTTCCATTATTACGAAACCACCAACATGTCCCTGACCCTGCAGTATTTTGCCGAAAATGTTTCTCCATGGGTTTTTGGCAAACAGCGCAGCTATGCCGCCGCTGCCAGTATTGCGGTGGGCCTGGCGATATATATCCTGGCCTTTTTTTTGAGCTTTTCTCAAATCTACCTGTTGCTCGGCGGGCTGATTGTGGCCGCGGCTGTCTGGGCCTTAAAGCAAAAGCCGGCTCAACGGGAGGTGGTCCCCCAGCATAAAAAAATGATTTTGCGCAAAAAGTACTGGCTTTTTTATTTTCTGACATTTATGGCCGGCGCCCGCCGCCAGATTTTTATGGCCTTTGCCGTCCTGCTGATGGTCCAGAAATTTCATTATTCAGTTCAGGAAGTGACGGCCCTTTTTGTGGTCAATAACGTTGTCAGCTATTATTTTAGCCCGCTGATCGGCAAAAGCATTATCCGTTTCGGTGAACGCAAGGTTTTATCCCTGGAGTACGTCAGCCTGGTTTTCATATTTGGGGCCTATGCCCTGACCCCTTCCAGATGGGTGGTGGCAGCACTTTTCATTCTGGATCATATTTTATTTAATTTTTCGATTGCGATCCGAACCTATTTTCAGAAAGTCGGCGATCCGCGGGATATCGCACCCAGCATGGCCGTGGGCTTTACCATCAATCACATCGCCGCCGTTTTTCTGCCGGCCATCGGCGGCTTTCTGTGGGTTTTGGATTATCGTATCCCGTTTTTCGGCGGCGCTGCCATGGCTGCAGTATCGTTAATGGCCGTACAAAAAATACGGGTGCCCGGCCGCAATGTTACCGCATAGGTTCATATCGGTCAGAATTTGACTTGAACAAGTAAAACTCCCTTTACAGTCTGCCCAATGACCCCGGAATCCCTCCCTCCTTTATCTATTGACCCTCCCCTTTACCCCTCCCTTGACTCCAGTCTATGCACCCGTCAAGGGAGGGGATAGGCGTTATTGGACGGACTGCTTATGCATCATCGGGCTTAGTTGCCCTTGTCATTTTCTGCTTCGTCCCGTTTTCCCGACAATCAGCGGCATCAACGCGTCATCTTGACAGCCGCATAACGATGCCATATGGTGAAGCATGGACTCCGTAATGAAAGAAAAAATAGACCGGGTTCTGGATACGGTTAAAGAACCGGAAACCGGATTGACAATGGCTCAACTGGGGTTTGTAGAACGGGTTCGCTATTATGAAGAAAAGAAGAAACTGACGGTCTTCTCCTGTAATCTCAAGCCTAATCATAAATATTGCTGCACCGTTATTCAGGGACTGCTTATTTCCGGCACTATAAACTCGTTGACGGAAGCTTTTCAGAAAGCGTTTCCGGATCTTGCCGTTGAAGTTGTCTGAGATAAACCCGCGCCAAAGTCAAGATCAAAAAATGCGTTTTGCCTCCCTCTGAGAATGCCGGGTAATCAGCCCGTTTTAAGCTAAGGCTAATACAGAGCATAGCGTCGAATCTGATTTTAACCTCCCCCACAATTATTTTACCTAACTTAAGGAGATTCAAGGATGTCACTGATTACCGTAACAACAAGCATTGGATGCGGTGCGATGAGTGTCTCTCAAAAGGTTGCCGATGATCTTAAAATTGAAATTTATGACGACGAACGGCTTCAACAGGAGGCGCTTAACATGGGGTATTCATCGGAAGACCTGAAGGGATTTGATGAAAAGGCACCCGGATTATTCGATCGGCTTTTTAGGCGCCAGCCAGAATTATATGATGAGCTAATGGCAGCGGTTATTTACGAAGTCGCCCATCGAGATCAAGGTATCATTATCGGTCACGGGGCTACTTATTTTTTAAAAGACTTCAGCTGCGCCCTGCACCTGCGAATGCATACGTCGGAGCAATATCGCATCCAGCGTTTGACCGATCAGTTGAAAATAAACCCGGATACGGCCCTTAACATGATCAAAAATCGTGACCAAGAACTCAAAGCCTTTTTGGATTTTTTATTTCAAATCGATTGGAATGATTTTTCGCTGTATGATCTGGTGATTAATGTCGACAAACTGGGTATTGATGCAGCGGCAGAGATGATCGTCAATTTGGCAAAGGCGGCGTCGGAAAATCAACCAGTTCGGCACTGACGGCCGTTTATCTGGCGGCGAAACCCCAGAAAACGCTGCTGGTGTCCATGGACCCGGCCCATAATCAATGCGATATTTTCGAACAGGATTTTTCTGAAAAACCGAAAAAGGTCTC
>JBFFCW010000162.1:0-8393 GCA_041559695.1 Desulfobacterales bacterium | reverse complement strand
CAATGAAAGCATTGATTCTGTCAGCAGGCCTGGGCACACGGCTGCGCCCTTACACAAACCACATCCCTAAATCCCTCTTCACCATTTGCGGCAGGCCCCTTCTGGATATCACGATCACCAAACTGATCGAAGCCGGCTGCAAGTCAATTATGATCAACACCCATCACCTGCATGCGCAAATTGAAGCGTTTGTCGCGCAACAAGCCTATGCCATTCCGGTAGAAACCCGATATGAACCGCAGATCCTTGGAACCGGCGGTGCGATCATAAATCTGAAAGATTTCTGGAATGATCGCCCTTTTATGGTGATTAACGCCGACATCGTCACGACAATCAATTTCAGAGCGGTTTATGATTTCCACTGTCAGCATGGACACCCGGTAACCCTTGTGCTGACGGACGACCCTGAATTCAACAGTGTGATAACCGACACCAATGGTTTTGTAGTAAAATTCCATCAGCCCGCAGGCGCACCCGATCGGCCCACGGAATCTGCGCTCACCTTTACCGGCATCCAGGTGCTGGATCGGGAGATTCTGAAATTCATCGCAACCGAGATGCCGGCGAGCAGTATTGATGCTTATGCCCGAATGCTCGCAGAAGGGAGAAATGTAAAAGCGTACATCCCCCGCAACGCCCGCTGGAAAGATATCGGTACGCCCGAGCGGTAGAAGTTAACCGTGTTTGAAACCATGACCGACCTGACGTTTAAGCGGGTCTTTCCCGGCACCCGGATCCGGGCAGCCAGCCGGGAGCATCTCAAAGGCGATGGATCGGATCGGCGGTGGTATCGTTTAAAACGGGGCCAAAAGTCGATGATTCTGGTTGATCACGGTATCAAGGAATCGGATCGGATCGATGAGGCCGATGCCTTTGTCAACATCGGCCGATATCTTTTTGACAGGGGCTTGCCGGTGCCGCAAATCTATGAAGCGGACACTTTTGCCGGTTATGTGTTTCTGGAAGATCTTGGAAATCTTGACTTGCAGGCGGCGGTGCGGCAAACCGACCCTTTTGAAGAGGTTGTCGGTCTGTACCAACGGGCGATTCATTTGCTGACGAAATTTTCCGCATCCGGTGTTGATCAATTTGATACCGCATGGTGCTACCAGACCTCCCGTTACACGAAAAGCATGATTCTGGAAAAAGAATGCCGCTATTTTGTGGATGCTTTCTTAAATACATATCTGGGCTTAAATATTAACCATGCTGATTTTAAACAAGAATTTGAATATCTGGCTGAAAATGCACTGAAGCATGCGGTGCAGGGCCTGATGCATCGGGATTTTCAGTCTCGCAATATTATGATTCATAATGATCGGATTTATTTCATCGATTTTCAGGGAGCTCGCATGGGCCCCATCCAATACGACCTGGCGTCGTTGCTGATTGATCCTTATGTCGATTTGCCGCAAGACATCCAAACCCGGCTTCTGGCATATGCGCTGGAAAGACTGCAGGAGCGAATGAAACTGGATGCCGACAATTTCAAGCGCTGCTATCGCTTTTGCCGCTTGACCCGCAACCTGCAGATTCTGGGTGCTTTTGGGCATTTGACCCGCGCCAAAGGAAAAATGCATTTTGAAAAATATATCCCGGCAGCCGTCCGGACGCTTGCGCACAACCTTAAACATCATGAAGACAACAAATTGCCAATGCTCGGTGAGCTTGTAGATACGGTTAGCACGCATCAACAAATTAAAACGCTCAATTTCGGTAAACGTCAGGCTTGACCAGAAGTGGTTTCAGAACCACTTGTAACAGCAAAGGAGGGAACATGAGTCGAATAAAAGTAATGGTCAATGGAATACCCGGCAACATGGCCGTAATTGTCGCCCGGCATATTTTAGCTGACGACCGCTTTGCGCTTGTGCCCTTTTCGCTGACCGGTCCGGAAATCCAGGCGGACGAGCACAAAATCGAATCGACCGCCATCCGCCTGCTAAAGCCGGAAGAGCGGGAGCAGGCCATTGATGATTTAAAGCAAAAAGAGGGGAACTTTCTCAGTGTCGATTACACCCATCCATCGGCGGTAAACGCCAATGCCGAGTTTTATTGCAAATACCAGCTGCCGTTTGTCATGGGCACCACCGGCGGCGATCGCCCTGGCCTTGAAAGTTGCGTGCGGGCAGCATCAATTTCAGCTGTTATTGCGCCAAATATGGCGAAACAAGTCGTCGGATTTCAGGCCATGATGGAATATGCCGCCCAAACCTTTCCGGATCTTTTCAACGGCTATGAACTGGAAATTAAAGAAAGCCATCAAAAAGGTAAGGCCGACACCAGTGGCACGGCCAAAGCCATGGTTCGATATTTCAACCAAATGGGTCTTGGCTTTACTGAGGATGAAATTACAAAAGAGCGGGAGCCCAAAATTCAAGCCGACCAATGGGGCATTCCGCAAAAATACCTGGCGGGCCATGGCTGGCACACCTATGTCCTGACTTCCGGAGATGAAACCGTTCGTTTTGAGTTTTCCCACAACGTCAACGGCCGAGACGTTTACGCCCGGGGCACCCTGGATGCTGTGCTGTTCTTAGCGGCCAGGGTCAGCGAGGGGGCTCAAGGAAATGTTTACACGATGATTGACGTATTGAAAAATGGATGAAAATCCTGAAAAGTCTTTTCAGGAACAAAGCAGCTCCGGCAGCAGGCCGTCGCAGCGGCGCGCAGCCCCCGGATCACAGGTGCAAAAGCCGCTTCCGGCAAAAGAAGACGGTATGCATGATCGCTGGCGGATCCTTCTGGTGGAGCTCGCTTACCTGCTAAATGAATTTTTCCGGAATGCCTCCGACCGCAAAAGCCACAAAGCCGAAAAAGACACTTTCAGGCAATTGATCAAAGTTGTTGATGAGCTGGATCAAATGCCCGTTCATGATGGATTTGTGCATATCCGCCTGCGGGGCGCCCCCGGCCTTCAAATTTCCGAGCCGGCTGACTACGTGATTCAATATGGCGTTCTAACGGTCGATGTACCCACCGTGGTTTCGCTTATCAACCGGATGGGCATTCGTTTTAAACATCTGGAGGGCCGCCTGATTAAATCTTTTGCATCGTTTGCCGACCATGGCTTCAGTGCCGTGGATTTAAAACTTCCGGGTGAATCCCCGGAAGTCATGGAAGACCTGAGGGCATCCCTGAAAATCATCGCCTGTTTTGATCAGGCTGTCAAAAATAAATCGCCAATTGATTTTACGAAAGACGACACCCCCCAATCCCTTTTACCCGTTCTCAATGAGTTCAGCCAGCCCGACCCCAACCTCACCATGCTGGCTGCCGTCAATAATCTGGACCCGGGCGCCATGACCGGGCTGGTTCAGAAACTGGCTGCTGAAACAGACACGGCAGCCTCAGGATTCAGTGTCTTTCATAGCCTTTTTAAAATAAGACACCCGCAGCGCCGTTTGAAAAAGCCCCCATTGGAAATCGAAAGTGACCGGACCGCTTTTTTGCAGCTCGATCAAAAAAAAGGAGCGGCCATTGGCGGCGTTGAGGGTAAAGCCCCAAAGAATAAGATAACCGAACGGACTCACCTTGAAATGGATTCGTCCGCCCTGAAAGAAGGCGTCGCCCGCTTTGTAAAGGGAATTTTCGGAAATTCGCCTGCCACTGCAACCCGGTTGATGAAAAGCATCTATGGGAAGGATTACACCGGCATCAAGCCGCTGGTGCTGGGCGAACGGCTCAAGCTGATCACCGATCTGCTAAACCATATGCATAAAAGCCCCATCGATCAGAACGTGGCGGCTGAAGTATTAAAAAGAATCCAGGCCAGAATGGATCAGGTACCCGGTGAAATCCTGGATGATTTTGTCGCCCAGGATGAGGAGTTGAAATTTTGGTCCGAAGGCGCCGAGGAGACGGTTGGCAGGGTTGATAAAAATCTTTTAAAA
This sequence comes from Desulfobacterales bacterium, assembly GCA_041559695.1. Taxonomy (GTDB): domain Bacteria; phylum Desulfobacterota; class Desulfobacteria; order Desulfobacterales; family JAHEIW01; genus JAHEIW01. Next base: position 4,500 of record JBFFCW010000162.1, on the reverse strand, counting down.
ATTCTCGATGATTCTAAAGCCCGAGTCGGCCCGCCGAAAAAAGGGCACATCCAACTCAGCCCGGACAAAAATTTCACCGGCCAGGATTTTGAGACCATTGCCGCGAATTTTGAAATCTCAGTCAACGACGCTCAAGAAATGATCGAGCTTTATCAAAACTGCTTTGACCGCCGGGGTAACTTTTTAAGAGCGGCTTTTGAGAAAAATGTTCCCGGATTTGCACGCCATGAGAAAAAAATTTTTGAAATTTTATGGGAATTTTTGAAGGAAACACCGCGGCGCAGCAACCGCCTGCCCTTTTTAAATTCACTTCAGTTTCTGGTCGGGGAGATAAAAAAGCCGATCCAAGCAATCAAGGTTCTTCTGGCAAATTTTACTCAAAACCCCGCAAGCGTATGTTATCCGGACCGAAATGCCATGATGCTGGTTAACCAGTTTCTGCGCGACTACAACAAAGAAGTGATCATGGATATTGAAATGACGCCCGAGGAGGTACTGCTGGTACGGGGCGGTTTGGATGAAAACGTTGTCAACTATGTCGCCTGGAAAGTTGACGGGGAACAGAAACCGTTTCTGCAAAAAATTGCCACCATTCGCAAAAAAGTTACTGAAACAATGGACTCCGATCTTTCAGAAGAACCGCTTTTGCCCATTCGATTTCTGCTGGCGCTGGAAAGAGAGGTGCATATTTTTTTAGCGCTAGTGGGCGGCAAGACCGCTAGCGAGGTCATGCGCAGTGCCTTAAATGACTATGGCAACCCTGCTTCGCAAATTTACCACCTGAAAGAAAGCCCCGATCAGATGGAACCTCTCTTATCGCATCTGGCTGCCGTAATCCGCGCATGGGGTCGATTGGGGCGTCAACCGGATATGCCACTGCTGGAAGAGGTAAAAAAACGGCAGGATCAATTTATGGATTTGCAGCAGGACATGCGCCATCAGACATTGGTCAGGCACGTGATGGGCTTAATCGATGCATCAAAGGCCGCCATTCGCTCCCGCACCGGGTAAAGAATCCTGTCCCAAGCTACCGGTTTCGGTTTCACCACAGATGGCTGGTGCTTGCCCTAATAGGCAATTGGAATAATGGAATGGTGGAAAAATGGAATATTGGGTAGGAAAAGCAGCGGATGACCATATTTTGTATTAAATTAGATCTCATTCCGCTAAACCCATTCTTCCAGCATTCCATTATTACGAAAGAGATGCTGTCATGAATCGTTCGGATGTTGAGTTTTTCTGCAAACCTCGAGATAATTTGTGACAGCCGGCTTCAGCTGTTTTTGATGACTTCGTAGGCCTTTTTCAGGGCCTGATCCAGGTTTTCAGGTTGCGTGCCGCCGGCCTGGGCCATATCCGGCCGCCCTCCGCCGCTGCCGCCAACGGTTCCGGCGATTTGTTTGATCACATTTCCGGCATGAAAGCGATCGGTTAAATCTTTGGTCACCCCCACGATTAAAAACGCTTTTGGGCCCTTAACACTTCCCAGCACCACAATACCGGATTTAATCTTCTCTTTGAGCCTGTCCGCCAGATCTCGTAAAGCAGCGGGATTATCCACCGTTACTTTTTGGATCAAAACCTTTGTATTGTTGATCTTTTGAATGGCTTCGCCTTCGGCCTCAGCCGACTCGGAGGCCATTTTGGCCTTGAGATGATCGATCTCTTTTTCGAGGGCCTTTAAATCACCTAACATCTTTTTGATTTTAGACGTCACGGCGTCGGGTTTTTCCCTGACCAGATGAGCGGTGTCGTCCAGCAGTCTGGACGTCCGCTGAACATATTCAAGTGCGCCTTCTCCGGTTAACGCTTCGATCCGCCGGACACCGGAGGCGATACTGGATTCGTTGACAATTTTAAAAAGCCCGATATCACCGGTTTTGCCGGTATGCGTCCCGCCGCAGAGCTCTTTGCTGAAATCGGACAGAGAAATAACCCGAACCCGATCGCCGTATTTTTCTTCAAAAAGCGCCGTGGCCCCTGATTCAAAAGCCGCATCGGCTTCCATCTCTTCGGTTTCGGTGGGAACGTTCTCCCGGATTCGGCGATTGACACGGGTTTCGATTTCCGCAAGGGTTTCAGGGTCTACATGGGAAAAGTGAGTAAAATCAAAACGCAGTCGATCCGGCGCAACCAGCGAACCGGCCTGTTTGACGTGCTCTCCGAGAACCTCACGCAAAACGGCGTGCAGAATGTGCGTGGCCGTATGATTCAAGGCGGTTGCTTTGCGTTTGGCCCCATCGACACCAAGGGTCACTTTTTGGCCCTTTTTGATTTTACCGGCGGTGACCCTTCCTTTATGGATGACAAGCCCGGTGGGGTCTTTGATCGTATCCAACACTTCCATCTCAAAATTCTTGGCGGTGATTTTACCCGAGTCACCGACCTGGCCGCCGGACTCCGCATAGAACGGTGTTTCATCCGTAACCAGTTCAACGGATTGGCCCGCAACCGCCTCAGGAATTTCCTTGTCCCCTTCAACGATGAGCTTGACTTTGGAATCGGTGGCGAGCATGTCGTAACCGCGAAACTCCGGTTTGAATCCCCGGGCCGATAATTTTTTATAGGCATCGCTGATGCTCGCAAAAGTTGCCACAGAACGGGATCTGGCACGCTGCGCGTCCATGGCGTTGTCAAATCCTGCCATGTCGAGATTCATGTTTTCATCACGAACCACATCCCGCACGATATCCACCGGAAAACCAAAGGTGTCATAGAGTTTGAATATGACATCGCCGGGCACCTGATTTTCACCTTTGGCCTTTATCTCACACAGCGTATCGTTTAACAGCTTCAAACCCGTATCCAGCGTCTCAAGGAATCGCACCTCTTCATTCTCGATGATGTTGGTGATAAAGGCAGCTGCCTCGGAAAGTTCGGGATAGGCCGGCTTCATAATATCAAACACCACGCCCGCGGTTTTATGCAGAAACGGCTTATCCAGACCGATATTGCGCCCGTAGCGAATGGCCCGGCGCAAAATGCGTCGCAGCACGTATCCCCGGCCCTCATTGGCGGGCATAATGCCGTCACCAATCAGAAACGCGGCCGCCCGGCTGTGATCCGCAATGACTTTCATGGCCACATCGGTTTCGCGGGATTCGCCGAAGCGCTGCTGCGCCAGGTCCTCCGTCCGCTGGATGATGGGCAGGATGAGATCCGTATCAAAATTGGTCGGCACGTCCTGAATGATCGAAACGATGCGCTCGAGCCCCATGCCGGTGTCGATGCTGGGCTTGGGCAGCGGCGTCATCTTGCCGGAGGCATCCCGATTAAATTGCATAAACACCAGGTTCCATATCTCCAGATAGCGATCGCACTCACAACCCACCGCACAATCCGGCCGATCACACCCATATTGCTCGCCGCGGTCGATAAGAATTTCTGAACAGGGGCCGCAGGGCCCCGTATCTCCCATAGACCAAAAGTTGTCTTCTTCGCCGAATCTTACAATGCGTTCATCGGGTAGGCCGATGTTTTTCCGCCACAGCTCATAAGCTTCATCGTCATCAAGGTAAATGGAACCGTACAATTTATCTCCCGGCAGCCCATAACCATTGGTTAACAAATCCCAGGCAAATTCAATGGCGCCTTCTTTAAAATAATCTCCAAAGGAAAAGTTGCCCAGCATCTCAAAAAAGGTATGATGCCGCGCGGTATAACCGACATTTTCAAGATCGTTGTGCTTGCCCCCGGCACGCACACATTTCTGAGATGTGGTTGCCCTTATGTATTCCCGTTTGTCTTCACCGAGAAATACCCGTTTAAACTGCACCATTCCTGCATTTATAAACAGCAACGTGGGATCATCCTGAGGCACCAGTGATGAGCTGCGAACAATCCGGTGTTGATGCTTTTCGAAATAATTTAAAAATTGGCTGCGTGCCTCATTACCCGTCATTGGTCTCTCCACTTCAATCCTTTTTCTCCTGTTCGTCCTCGTTTTCGGTCTCCGCTTTTGCCGCACCGGTCAGTCCCAGCGCCTCTCTGGCCTTGAGGTACATGGATTCGTAGAGGTCGGGATTGTCTTTCAGAAATTTTTTGACATTCTCCCGCCCCTGTCCGATGCGTTCGCCACTGTGGGAGTACCAGGACCCGCTTTTTTCGATAATGCCGGCTGCAACGCCCACATCGATTAAATCCCCGGGTTTTGAAATGCCTTCCCCGTACATGATGTCAAACTCAGCGTCGGTAAATGGCGGTGCCATTTTATTTTTAACCACCCGGACCCGTGTGCGGTTTCCGACCACCTCCTGGCCGTCTTTGATCTGTCCGATTCGCCGGATGTCGAGCCTGACGGAAGAATAAAATTTGAGCGCATTGCCACCCGTCGTGGTTTCGGGGTTTCCGAACATCACGCCGATTTTCATCCGGATCTGGTTGATAAAAATAATCGAAGTCATGGTTTTGCTGATGGTGCCGGTCAGCTTGCGCATCGCCTGTGACATCAGCCGGGCTTGAAGGCCCATATGGGAGTCACCCATCTCGCCCTCAATTTCT
>JBFFCW010000161.1:0-8421 GCA_041559695.1 Desulfobacterales bacterium | reverse complement strand
TCGTTTCATTGGGATACTACTTAAATATTCCATAATGCGATAATTCCTCCGTCAATTGTTTTTTGGGAAATTGTATATTCGGTATGCGTAATCCACAATTTGGCGAAAGATTCGATTGCGGCTATCTATACGTAATTCCCATTTTTTGCATATATCATCTGGTAATCTGATATAAATTACCTATCCCAAAACATGAAGAACGAACACTGGGGCCTGGTATTTATAAAATGGATATGTGGCGCATAGAATGGATCAAAGAAGGGCTCCCCGCATAACCGTTACCGCCTGTCCCCCGAGATAGACGCGATCATCTCCCACCCGCACTTTTACCACGCCCCCTCTGGCAGATGCCTGATATGCGGTTAGTTCTTTTTTATCGAATTTTTTTGCCCAGTACGGCCCCAGGCAACAATGTGCCGACCCGGTAACTGGATCCTCGTTGACGCCTGCGGCCGGAGCGAAGAAACGGGAAATAAAATCATACGGACGGGCATCCGAACGGCTGGTAACCATAAATCCACGACAGGAAAATTCGCTTAACAACGTAAAATTGGGGGACATTTTGCGGACCGTATCTGCTGACTCAAATTCAAGTAGAAAATCAAAGCGGTTTTTACCCACATATTGTGCCGGGGTATCAAAGGCCTTAAACAGGTCTTCAGGAATTTCAGTTTGCTTTTCAGGCTCAGCGGGAAAGTCAAGTTCGATCCATGCGTCTTTGCGCACCGCGCTCAGAAGACCGCTTTTGGTATAAAATCGCGCCGGGCTGTCGGGAGGTAAAAAACCCTGTTCCCACAAAATATGCGCGCTGGCCAGGGTGGCATGACCGCATAAGTCAACCTCAACCGCAGGGGTAAACCATCTTAAATTATATCCGTCGCCCTGTCCTACCAAAAAAGCGGTTTCCGAAAGATTCATTTCATTGGCGAGGTGCTGCATCCACTCTTCATCGGCGGCCTCCGGCAACACGCAAACCGCGGCCGGATTACCGGCAAAGGGTTTATTGGTAAAGGCATCCACCTGAAATATTTCCAGTGCCATCGTTCCTCCTCTACACTTGCTTTGTTTAAGTTTTAATTGACGCTAAATTTCAGCGATTCTCAAAAGAACCCATGCCCGATGCAGAAGTTATGTTCAGATGCGTAATGTGGCCATCAGTCTCAATGGATTTGTTAACAATTCCAGCGCTGATACAATATGGGTACAAACGACATCGGCGGCGTTAAGCGTGGCGGCTGCTGCACCCTCTTACGATATGACGGCAATGCCTAATGCCGCTTCTTTTAACATGAGCTGATCATTGCGCCCGTTGCCCACACAAGCCGCATTTTCAGCGCTCAGTTTTTTTACATATTCGAGCTTGCTGATATCCTGGGCATCCGGAGCAATAATTGAAAGTTCGCACTTAATGCCCTCAAGACCGGAACGGGCCTTTCCAAACGTGTCGGCCGTGAGGATATGAATTTGGGGCTTTTCAGCCAGGGCGACTAAATTTTCTTTTACGCCGGCAATTAACTCGCCGTCGCAGGCAATGGTTCCGATATAGTCCAAAACCAGATGCATGAGTTGTAATTTGCGATCCCCGGGGATATTGATTTCGAGCATAGCGTTCCTCTTTTAGGAGAGTTGTTATTTGTCCTCACGCAAAGATACAGACCCGCCATGTCGCAAAGAACTTTAGTTTAATAAATCGTTTCTTTTATTTCGTGCTTATGTGCTGTTCAATAGCAGCGGACATCCGTTCCAGTGCCTCTTCAAGCAAGGGCCGCCGACAGCCGAAGTTGAGACGCACAAACCCGGGGCCGTCAAATTCGATGCCATCCTGAAGCCCCACGCCGGCGTCTTCAAAAAACCGGGCGGGGTTCGGCAAATCAGCGGATCGCACGTCGATCCAGGCCAGATAGGTTGCTTCAAGCGGGGCCATGGAAAGCAGCGGTATATCGTCGATGGCGCGCGCGACAGTGTCACGATTGCCGCGCAGGTATTCCAGTAACCCTGCATGCCAATCTGCACAGTCCCGATACGCGGCTTCCGCCGCTGCAAAGCCCAGGGCGTTTACCGGGGGCACAATTCCGGACTTGGCCTGAACAAAGCGGCGACGAAGTTTTTCGTCAGATATAACGGCAAAGGCACACCCCAGGCCCGGCAAATTAAAGGTTTTGCTGGGAGACATCAGCGTGATGGTTCGTTTGGCCACTTCCGGGTCCAGTGTTGATGTTGGCAGATGGGTTTTGTCTTCGTCCAGCAACAATCCGCAATGGATTTCATCTGAACAGATAATGATATCGTGCTTTTGGCATATCATCGCCAGGGTCGTTAATTCATCACGACTAAATATGCGACCGACCGGATTGTGGGGGTTGCACAGAATAAACAGGCGGGTATCGGGCGTAATCGCGCTTTCAAGACGATCGAAATCAAACGTCCACCGATTGTCTTTTCCCTGCAGCGGCACTTTGACCAGACGGCGTCGGGAGTTTTCGGGGGCGGTAAGAAACGGTGGATATACGGGCACCGCCGTCATGACATCATCATCGTCTCTGCCAACTGCCCGACAGGCCACGTTGAGCCCGGTTACCAGACCGGGCAGCCACACCAGCCACTGCGGTTCAATCTGCCAACCGTAATCGGCTTGAAGCTTTTCAACCACAATGGTGTTCAGGCTTTCGGGTGGAATCGTATAGCCAAACACGCCGTGGGCAATACGCTGCTGGAGCGCGGCTATGACGGCCGGCGGTGAGCAAAAATCCATGTCAGCAACCCACAGCGGAATAATATCCCGGCCGATATACTTGTCCCATTTCATGCTGGCGGTATCCCGCCGCTCAACAGGTATGCTGAAATCAATACAAGTGTCTTTTTCCACTGTTCGTTACCCTCAGTTAAGGTACTATTTGAAATCAAAGTGTTTGTCAAAAAGATGAGGATCGTCGAAATGCGCGCGCCCCACAAATTTGATGGCATGGTGTCCCCGTTGCCGCATTCTGCCCACCTGGGGAACGCCCATGGAAATAAAAATATCCGATTCAATTCGTTGGGTATATTTTCCAATCCCCCTTGCGCTGAACATACTTTCATGCTGGGCGCCGTTTTTCGGCAACATCTCGAGCCGTTGATAGGGCTCCAGGCGGTAGGGCATGAAATCAACAGGTATGCTACGGTCATCGATATCGGCAACCTGGTGCCAGCCCGAAATAACACGGATCGTTAGCCGTTTTGGCGGAAAGTCATCGGGCAGTCGGGTTGGCACGAAGGCATCGATTGCCAGCGGGGAGGGTCGGATTTGTTGAACCTTTTCTTTGCGGGGCACAAAAAAATGATAACAACCGCAGTTGTTCATAATGTCTACCATAAACGGCCTACCGCTGTAGGCCAGGCTCACCCGTACCGTTAACCCATCGAGGTGGCCGCGTTCGATCAGTGGCGAATTCGGCCCGCCGCGTGCAGAATACCAGATGACATAGTTAACCTGCAAAACAGGCTCGTTTTTAAAATAGGCCTGAGTAAAATAATAGTAGACTCTGGGATTGTCAGGGTCGATTTCAAGCTGTGTATCCCCCCAGACCATCGCGCCGGGCCTATCATAGTCTGCTACCAGATCTTGATTGATGACCGGTGCGAAAGTCATCGATAAGGTCTTGCGGTCGGCATCGGAGGGCAACGGTATTGCCAGCGGGTTTTGTCGGGATCGTTTCAATATTTTCCGGATCGTCTCGCCGGAAAATTCTAAAGTCTCAGCCGGTCCGAAGGCAGTTAAGGTTCCCTGCGTCTGAAGCCCGCCGGGAGGTAACTGATGCCATTCAGCAATCTCGTTGAAAACGCGGTGCGTAACGATCGCAACCGGTATGGACGCAATCGGGTATAATCCGAAAATCCGCATCAGGGTGGAATATTCATCGGAATCCTGCACCGCAGTCTGCAAGACCTTGTGAAAATCGGGTTGGAGCTGATCATGGGCCAACAATTTATCCGAATAAAAAATCGCTTTTGCCTGAAGCGTTCTGCGCTCGGGCTGCAGGCCGAGAGCTGCCGCCAATTTTTCCGCTTCACTGGCAGGAAGCGTCTGAATTTCGGTTTTTCGTGCAGATAGATCCAACAGCTGCATCAGGCGCACCCACTGATCTTTCTGGGCATCATTTTTCAGCCGGTCCTTTAGAGAAACGAGAAAACGGTCGGAACGTAAGTAGGGAAATCCGGGCACCGCAAAATAAGCGCCATTACGGGTGCCGGACCGGTAAACGGCGCTATCCAGTTCGTCGAAAAAAAGACTGAACTCCGAAGGCCTTAACGATTCGTTTACAAATTGATATGAAGCCCGGCTCGCACAGCTCTGGGTGACAATAATCAGAATCAGAATGCTAAAAATGAGATCGGTTTTACTTTTCATGGAAGGTTCTCATTCCGGGGAAAAGGGTTCACCAGATTTCCTGGAAGTTATCGTTCCTTTTTTGTTCTCAATAGCATGTCGTACGCCTGGGTTAATTCGACAAATTTTCCCGGCTCGCCGCCCTTGTCCGGGTGAAGCTCCTGTGCTCTGCGCCGAAATATTCTGATCAGCTCCTGTTTGCTCATTGTTTTAAGTGCGTCTTTGGTTTCACCGAAAAGGGCGCCGGCCTCGTCCCAGCTGACCGAACCGGCTCCAAACGGAGATTGATAATCACGCCGGTTATTCATAAAATTGCGAATGTAATCTTTTACCCAGGACCGCGAAGCAAAATCATAATCAAAATACATCAGGACATATCGGACCAGATATTCATGCAAACGATTTGCGGTTTGCATGCCTGCCCAGAAGGTGAGGTCCCGGTTCAAGCTGCAGATTTCCTCGATAAAATGCTCATCAATATCACTCTGCTTTAAATACTGGGGTCTTTTTTTGGCAAAGGATTCGTTAAAAAATTGATTGATATCAAAAATAACATAGGTATAGGCTTTGTATTCTCTGGGATTCAGCTGCGCCTCCATGTCCATGAACAGCTGTTCAATCTCGTCTCTGGATTTGTTGCGCAAAACGTTGAACAATTTTTGCGGCACGAGCCACAGATAGCCCTGTTCCATACGACCGAATTTAAGATAATGAAGCCTGCGCTTGTCAAAAATATGTACCGAAGATTCAGCCTTTGCGGACTTTCCACTGGACTTTTCACTTTTGCGCGAAAGTGCTTCTCTGTGCCGAAAATGCTGCAACGCGCGTTGAATGTCAGGATCCAAAAAGCGCCAGAAAATGTCTTCAAGATTGTTGTCCGTCAACGCCATGTCCAGCGCATCTAGATGATCTTCAATAACCGGATCGATATAAAACGCGTTCCCCCCGGGATAGATGATATATTTGGCCGGATCCGTCCCCAGATCAAACACATCGCGACTCAAAAAATGTTCACCCTCCCGATAGGATTCCCGGATGGAATAATGAATTTTACCGTTTATGTTCGTCTGGGCCAGGTACACTCTTTTTTCTTCCCTCTCATGATTGCCAGTCTTTTTTTCAATCTTTCGGGGATAAGTGTTCGTGATTCGGGTTTCAGTGTTCCGGTGCCAGGTGTCAGTCCGATCTATCCTGACGCCTGACACCTTGGTTTAAGTGAACGCCGAGATACCCGTTATCTCCTTCCCAATCACCAGGGTATGCATACCGGCGGTTCCTTCCAGAGCGCTGACGGCCTCCAGGTCGCACAGATGGCGGATAACCTGATGGTCGGCCAGGATACCGCGGGCTCCGAGAATATCCCGGGCCCGGCGTGCAATTTTCATGGCTTCCTGCACATTATTCATTTTGGCCAGTGATATTTGGGCCGGCCGGGCCTTGTGTTCATCCAGCAGCCGTCCGAGATGATAATTGATTAACTGTGCTTTGGTGATTTCGACCATTATTCGCACCAACCGGTCCTGAACGAGCTGATAGCCGGCAATCGGTCGATCGAATACTTCGCGGTCGAGGGCAAACGCTCTGGCAGCCTGATAGCACGAAACCGCGGAACCGACCGCACCGCAAGCGACCCCATATCTGGCAAAATTGAGGCATTCAAATATGGATTTGAGTCCTCTGGCATTCGGCAAAATGTTATCTTCCTCAATCGCACAGTCCTTCAGATCGATCAGTGCGGTGGGCGCTGTTCGATAGGAAAATTTACGCTGGATCGGATTGGCACGGAATCCCGGTGTATCGGTTTCCACCAAAAAACCCCGGATATCTTCATTGTATTTTGCCCAGATAATTGCCACCTGGGCCATCGTGCCGTTGGTAATCCACATTTTTTTGCCGTTCAGAATAAAACGCCCCTTTTTCTTTTGAGCCCGGGTTTCCATGCCGGCGGGGTTTGAGCCGAAACCCGGCTCGGACAGGCCAAAACACCCAATACTGCTTCCGGTGGCCAGTTCGGGAAGCCATTTTTGGCGCTGTTGCTCCGATCCGAATTGGTAAATGGGAAACATCACCAGCGAATTCTGAACCGAAAACATCGCCCTTAAGCCGCTGTCACAGCGGCCCAACTCCTGGCAGATGAGGCCGTAGGTAGTATGGTTGCTCTGGTTGCAGCCATAGCCGTCCACATGAACCCCAAACAAACCTAACCCGGCAAGCTTGGGAATGAGCTGTACCGGAAAGGTCCCCTTGTCAAAATGCTCGGCGATAACGGGCATACATTCCTTGTCGACAAATGCCCGTACCGTGTCCCTGATCTTTTTTTCTGGAGCGCTGAGCAGTGCATCCGTCTGGTAGAAATCAACAACTTCGTCGGTTGCCATAACATTTCTCCCGGCTATGGATCATGGATCCCGGTAATAAGGACTTATTTAAAACTGCTACTCTATCATAAGTATCTGAAAGATAAAGAGCAACTGTTGTTAAAAACAAAACTTTAGCGGTTCTTGTTTTTCGCATGAATGTGGTTAGAATAACCCTGAGCAACAGGTCTGAAAGCGAGCAGACAATTCAATCAGCATGAAATCATACGGGCTGAAATCGGGAGGCAAATATGGAAACGCGTCAGCTGGGGCAATCCGACATTCAAATAACGCCGATCATTATGGGACTGTGGCAGGCCGGTAAAGAGATGTGGGCGAACATTGATGATAAACAGACAGCGCAGGCAGTTCGGGCTGCTTTTGATGCGGGCATCACGACTTTTGACACGGCGGAAACATACGGCAAAGGGCATTCGGAAAAAATACTGGCATCCGCGACATCGGATATCCGCCATAAGGTCATTTATGCGACCAAGGTGTTTGCCAACCATTTAAATTAGGACCAGGTCAATACAGCAAAAAAAATGAGGATTCTCTCGGGATTCTGAAGTTACGACCTCCCCACATAAGGATTACAAAGACTGATGGTAGTCGTGTGATCTGCTATAAATGGTTATTTTTTCCCCAATCAAAATGTTGCTGTACCTCCAACAAATCGGCACTTTTGGAATCCTGAAAACCCTGCGATATTCGATTTTAATCACAGCCCAGAAGGGTGAATCCGAGCCTATGGACTTGCGCTTTCTATTACCTTAAAGCCACATTTTTGCCTTATTGCAGGAGGGGATTTTTATGTGCCCAAAAAAGATCTTTCGTTTTAAAAAGGCTGTGTTAACATGCAAAAAGACCTAAAATGAAATCTTGCGATTTTAATCTGTATAGCAAAAGGGGGCGATCATGTCATTATTCACAGATCGGATGATACGGGCAGCAAAACTGGATGTAGCCGTTTATGAAGAGGTCGAAGCGGACACTGGGACCATGGGGCAGGCCATGGGAGTGGTCATTCTCTCCAGTGTTGCGGCGGGAATCGGAACTATCAGCGCTACAGGAATAAAGGGACTTATTTTCGGGACTATAGCTGCCCTGCTGGGATGGTTTATCTGGGCGTTTCTGACATATTTTATTGGAACCCGGCTGTTACCTGAGCCGCAAACAAAAGCAGATTATGGGGAGTTGTTGCGCACCATCGGGTTCTCCAGTTCCCCTGGAGTTCTGCGGGTTTTGGCAATTATCCCCATGCTCGGAGCCATTCTCAATTTCGTCATTGGCATCTGGATGCTTGTGGCGATGGTCATTGCCGTCAGGCAGGCGCTTGATTATAAAAGTACGTGGCGCGCAGTCGGAGTCTGTCTTATCGGCTGGATTGTTCAGATCGTCATTTTCGCTTTGTTTTTTTGGTTGGTAGGGGGATTTGGAGCTTCACAGGCATAAGCAGATTTCAGGCACTCTCCAACTTATCAAAGGGTTTTAGGACCATAAAAATGTTGTGGTATTCTGGCATATCACAGGTTTCCCGATTTGGTGGTACTCTCACACCACTTGCATTAACACTGGTATCATGGCAGGATATCTTTGGTTCTTAATAACGCTCTACAATTTTTTTTAAATATTATCTAAAATGTTGTTGAAAAAATAGTCATTATTATATTCAGAGTTGAAAAGGATCTGAAATGA
>JBFFCW010000160.1:0-8422 GCA_041559695.1 Desulfobacterales bacterium | reverse complement strand
CACTAAAGATTTCGAAGCGTCGGATAATAGCAGGAATGCTTTTCCAAAAATGTTAGGGCAAGGATGATAAAGCAGAAGTTAAAATTAGAAAAATGTGTAGAGCTTATTGAATTGTACCTGCAAATCTATATTAAACAAACTAAAAAATAAGAGCACTATGTAAATTTCCGATTACGTAACCTAATGTGAAAAATAGCTAAATGCTGGATTCCGGCTATGCTGGTGCAATCTCAAAAAGCCGAAATTTTTCAGGTTGGCAAAAGAAATATACAAAATCAGAAAATGATAGATATCTGGGGCAATGCTAAAATTGCATTGCCCCATCATTTTTAAGCGTACAGGTTTTCAATCCACCTCATCGCTTCCACATCAGTTACCTTTCCCAAATATCTCTGCGTCGTTGATAAATGTGCATGCCGTAGAATGACCTTGCTGACAATTTCAATAGGAGTGCCAGATATAAACGCATGAGTCGCGACATGACGCCTGAGATCATGAGGTCTTAAATTTACACCAGCTGACTCCCCGGCTTTTTTGACCATAATTCTAGCAGCATTGTATGTGATTGGGAAAATACGTTTTTCAGGTCCAATTCCTTTGTCTTGGATATATTCTCTAAGTCGGTCTGCGATTTTCTGAGGAATGTACACGATTTCGATTTCCAAGCCACTTTTAGGGTCCGGCAATGTGATCTTGCGGTCCTTGACATCTACAGGTCTGATTTTTAGCACCTCGCCGATGCGCATTCCACCCTTGGCCATCAGTTCCATCATAATCCGGTTGCCTGGATTTTCTGTTTTGAAAATAATTTCATCAATTAGGTCCTTTTCGATGATTTTCCATTGCTGTGGCCGCTTTTCTCTGAATATTTTTTTCAGGATCGGTGTGTCACAGGGATTCTTGATCTCAAAGTCGATGGTGTTGCGAATGTAATTGAAAAAGGCTTTTAGGCTGGAGTAGCGATTGCGCTTGGTGGTTTGATTGTTGCCTTCGGTGAGCCGGGTCAGAAAGGAAAGAATCTCATCTGGGGTGATGGATTCCAGATCTCTTTTACCAAGTTCCTCTTTGAAGCGGGTAAACAAAAAATCATAGTTTTTTATTGTATTTTTTTTTCGAATTGAAGCTGTGATATTTCTGATAAGATTCTATTGCATGTGATACTTTCATTTGAAACCTCCTTTGATTTATTGTTGGGCCGAGGATCCTACCATCATAAGGAGTTGATTTTAGGATTGCCCTATGAAATGTGCAATAATTTTAGTGGGGTTCAAAAGATTCGATGTAGGCACGCTACCTAAAATCTGAATGTTCACAAAATTTTGCATATTTGCATGTGTATGATGCAATCGGAAAGCTGGTTTTGTTGTCTGTTAATTTCATCTATGCGTAACTTGTAGATAAAAGACTGACCATGGTTTATAAGTTGCATTTTTTGGCGATTACCGGAGTAGCCAATTGGCAACAATTCGATAATCCGTTTCCTTTTATACCAGACCTTTACCTCCTGGAAAAGCTGAGTTCATTTTAGCCCTATTTCCCACAAAAAATGGAATTCATCCTATAACCGCCATTGCATCAGCGATTGTCGAAAATCTGGCTTTTTATGTAATATTTTGGGTCAGCAATTTGTGAAAAAGACCGTCAATTTTGACGACCGATAAATGGATCACCTACTATTATGGTAATTCGATGGGCTCACCTGGCACTATCATAGCCTTTTTCCTTTGGGCAAAATTGCCATGCAGCAATAATGGTCACCCCTACCGCATTTTCTGTACCAACTGGCACTATTGACTATTGGCAAAAACGACTTAATCTGCAGAATATAAAAACAAAAGAGACACAACGGTTCGCTAATCGGGCAATTCTGGTTGAAGACCCCTACGGCCTCCATTTAGAATTAATTACAACTCCATCTGATCGTCCAATTTCCATCTGGCAAGCAGCCTTATACCACCAGATCACGGTATCATTGGACTTCATTCCGCGACCGGTCTCTTGCCTGCCTTAATAAGGTGCTCAGTTTTTGCTAATGGATTTGGTGGAGATGGTGCTTCTCAATAAGGAGCATTCGGGCGGGCAGATGAGATGAGGATAAAACCGAGTGGATTTGCATTTACCATAGGATGGGAGCATAAGCTGGCTCAAGGGCCCATTTCAAGGAGATCGCAATGGAAAGAAAGATCGCTGATATAAATAATGGCGAAGTCGCCAAGGCGAGTGCGACTGCACCGGATCTGGAACTCGATGCTCTGGATTGCGTGGTGCCCAGGCGCAGTGATCCCTGCACCATCGTCATTATGGGCGCGACTGGCGATTTAACGACTCGGAAGTTGATCCCAGCCTTATTTGATCTTTACCTTAACCAAGGGCTGCCTGAGCGTTTTTTAATAGTAGGCTCCGGCCGAAGCGGCATCAATCAGCAGGAATTTAAAACGAAGCTTAAGTCGGCATTGAAAAAGACCCCTGGGTATGATGAATCCAGATGGCCGCCTTTTTCAGAAATGCTCTATTATTGCCGTACAGAATTGGATGATCTAGGTGCATTTAAAAATCTGGCTCAATTGCTCCGGGATCTGGACGTTAAATTTAACACCGGTGGAAACCGGATCTTTTATATGGCGCTGCCGCCGGCCGTCTATCGATCGGCTGCCGGGATGATCGGCCGTGTCGGCCTGGCGGACGAAAACCTAAACGGCAACGGATGGTCGCGGATTGTTGCAGAAAAGCCCTTCGGTACGGATCTGAAAACCGCCCAGGATCTCGACCGCAGTCTTCACAGACATTTCAATGAACACCAAATTTTCAGGATTGATCATTACCTGGCAAAAGAAACGGTTCAAAATGTGTTGATTTTGCGCTTTGCCAACTCCCTGTTTGAGCCGTTGTGGAATCGACGCTATATCGAGTATGTCGCCATCAACGCCATCGAACAACTGGGCGTTGAGCGTCGAGCAGGGTATTACGAACAAGCTGGGGTTTTGAGAGACATGTTCCAGAACCATATGATGCAGCTTCTGGCCCTGACGGCCATGGAGCCCCCATCGCGTTTCGAGGCCGACCAGGTCAGAGATGAAAAGGCCAAAGTTTTTCGAGCTTTGAGGCCTTTTATGGTTGACCGCCTCGAGGAAAACCTGGTTCTGGGGCAATACGCGGCCGGCACGGTCAACGGCCAACCGGTCCCGGCCTACCGTGAGGAAAAAGGGGTAGATGCGAATTCTCTGACGCCCACCTATGCCATGATGAAAGTTTACTTGGACAACTGGCGCTGGCAGGGGGTTCCGTTTTACCTGACCTCCGGCAAACGACTGGATCAAAAATTGACCGAGATTGCCATTCAGTTTAAGCGCGTTCCCCATTCAATGTTTCGCCATACCTTGGGTGAAACTATCGCGGCCAACCGGCTGACTCTGGGGATCTACCCGGAAGAAGCCATAAGACTCACTTTTCAAACCAAAAACCCCGGTGCCGTGGTATGTCTGCGCGCGGTGACAATGGACTTTCATTATCGGCAAAATTACAGAGGCCCTGTTCTGGATGCTTACGCCAGAGCGCTGATCGACTGCATGCTGGGAGACCAGATGCTGTTCTGGCGGCAAGACGGCGTTGAACTTTGCTGGAAATTTCTATCACCCATTTTAGACCGCTGTGAAACCTGTGATGATCAGGCCGAATTGCTTCACTTCTATGAAGCCGGCAGCAAAGGCCCCATGGCCAGCGAGAATATCAAATGGAATTCAAATTTCGGGCAATCATAATCAGTTAGGGAACCAAGTGCCAACGACCGGATATCACAGAAAAGGAGCCGAAATGCCGAAGGAGCTTGACAAACTGTGTATTAACACGATTCGAATGCTTGCGGTCGATGGGGTGGAAAAAGCCAAATCGAGTCATCCCGGCATGTCCAGCAGGTCGATGACGGCAACGACTTAGAGGCGCTGGAGCAGGCGCTGAATGAGGCTCGCCAAAAAACCAGGCATCCATCGCCGGTTGCGGTGCGAACCCATATCGGTTATGGTAAAAAAGATGATAATGAAAATCATTACATTCTGCAAATGACATAGGAGCAGTTTGTAGACAATTAGGATTTTGCTTCGTGAGTAAAGCTCAGACTAAACTTCGAATAAATTCAAGCAAAGGAGAAAGTAGTGTCAAAACTGATAGAGCTTGAAAAAATAGGTCAATCCATATGGCTGGACTACATCCGACGTTCCATGATCACTTCCGCTGAGCTCAAGCAGTTGGTTGACAAGGGGCTCAAAGGTGTCACGTCCAATCCGGCGATATTTGAAAAAGCCATTGCCGGCAGCAACGACTATGATGAAGATTTGAAACAGCTGATCAAAGCCGACAGGCCTGTCGAGAGGATCTTTGAAGCGCTGGCCTTTAAGGACATTGTGCTCGCTGCAGACACCCTTCGCGGCGTATATGATTCAACCGATGGCAAAGACGGCTTTGTAAGTCTGGAAGTCAGCCCGGAGCTTGCCTATGAAACCGAAAAAACCATAGCCGAGGCCAGGCGCCTGTTCGAAAGTATCAACCGACCCAATGTGATGATCAAGGTACCGGCCACTTCGGCAGGGATACCGGCAATTACCGAATTAATCGGCTCCGGCGTCAATGTCAATGTCACATTGATTTTCAGCCTGGAAAATTATAAAGCCGTTGCCGCGGCTTACCAGGCCGGTTTGGAGAAATTGGCAAAAACCGGACCCGCAGTCGAAGGAGGACATCCAATCGATAGGGTCGCATCGGTGGCCTCCTTTTTTGTTAGCCGCGTAGATTCGGCGGTGGATAAGGAACTGGAGGCCATCGGCAATAGTGAACTGGCCGGCAAGATTGCGATTGCCAACTCAAAAATTGTATATGCGGAATACAGAGATATACTTCAACGATCCCGCTGGCAAAACCTAGCGGCGAGAGGCGCGCGCGTGCAGCGTGTCTTGTGGGCCAGCACCAGCACCAAAAACCCGGCTTACCCAGACACGCTGTATGTGGACGAACTGATCGGATCCGATACGGTAAACACTTTACCGCTGGCTACGCTGGAAAGCTTCATGGACCATGGCTGGGTGGCCGAGACTCTGACCCGGGGTCTCCAGGAAGCGCAAGACCAGGTTGCTAAACTGGCAGATCTGGGTATTGATTTGAATGCTATCAACCGGAAACTCCAAGATGACGGGGTTGATGCATTTGCCAAACCTTTTGCCAGGCTTCTGGAAAGCATTGCCGAAAAATGCCGAGTTCTTAAAGCTGCGTAGGTACGGTGCTGACATCTCTAGTCCGAGATCCGAAATGGTCGAACAAAATAAGTTTTAAATGGCAACCGCAAAAACAATTGAGGCAGCTAAAACGTTTAAAGAAGTACCGGAAAAAATTCAAAGCGACTGCAATTCCATGAACAATTTGATCATCGGAGAGTGACGCAGCGGATTGAACGTGGACTTACGGCCCAAAATAACCATTTGTGACAGCCGTGAACAGCTATCAGTCGGTCTGTCGGCTCATGTAGCTTATCTGGCCGCAGAGGCTGCCGATGCGCGAGGGCGCTTCCTTGTCGCCTTTTCGGGCGGTTCACTGCTGGACATCATAGCGCCAGCCTTGGATTCGCATCCATTGCGGGACAGCGTTGATTGGTCGATGTGGCATGTTTTTTGGGCAGACGAGCGGTGGGTGCCGAGGAGCAGTCCTGAATCCAATTACGGGGTTGCGGCGCGGCTGCTTTTCAAACGCGTCAGTATTCCTGAGGAACAGATTCATGCCGCAGATGATTCGCTCAGCCCTTCTGAAACCGCTCAAGCCTATGAATCTGACCTGGCTAAGATCTTTCAGCCAGGAGCAGGCAAAGTGCCGCGATTCGACCTGATTCTGCTCGGCATTGGAGAAGATGGCCACACCGCTTCCCTTTTTCCGAACCATCCGGTTTTAAACGAGGTGCGGCGCTGGGTGGTTCCTGTTCGGGACGCACCCAAGCCGCCGCCGATTCGGATTACGATGACGTTACCGCTAATTAACAATGCGCGTCATGTCGTCATCGTGGCAGCTGGACAAAGCAAGGCGAACATATTATCGAAAGTGTTCAATACTGGTGTGAAGCAACCGGAACTGCCGGCCCAACTGGTGAACCCGTCGGCCGGCGAGTTGAAATGGTTTATAGACCGGGCAGCATCGCAAGGGGCATACGATCCTCCTGTTATTGATAGCTGAGAAATTGCCTGCCGCAGGAGACAGGAACTGATGAAGATGGGAAGGAATTCGCCATGAAAACAAAAGCCGTTATTGCCATTGTCGGGCTGGGGGTGATGGGTGAAAACCTGGTTCTGAATATGGAGGGCAAGGGATTTACGGTTGCCTGTTTTAACCGCACAACGAGCAGGGTGGATGACTTTATCAAGGGTCGTGCCGCCGGGAAAAACATCATCGGCTGTCACAGTATCGAAGAACTCATCAGGACCTTGCAAAGACCGCGCATAGTGATGTGCATGATCAAAGCCGGCAGACCGGTAGATGACTTCATCGAAGCGGTCGTGCCCCATCTTCAAACGGGCGACATCATCATTGACGGCGGTAATTCGCATTTTGCTGACACAACCCGTCGTGTGGCGGAAGCGGAACACAGAGGCATGTTATATGTGGGTGCCGGAATTTCCGGCGGCGAAGAGGGCGCATTGTCGGGTCCCTCCATCATGCCGGGAGGTTCTCGTGGCGCCTGGAAGGCAATTCGGCCAATTTTTCAGAAAATATGCGCCTACACGGAAGCCGGCGAACCCTGTTGTGACTGGGTCGGCGAAGGCGGTGCCGGCCATTTCGTGAAGATTGTGCATAACGGTATTGAATACGGCGATATGCAGTTGATCTGCGAAACCTATCAGATGCTGAAAGATGGCCTGGGTTTTTCTAACGAAGAGATGCGCGGCGTGTTCGCTCAATGGAATCGAGGTGCCCTCGACTCCTACCTGATTGAAATCACCCGTGATATCCTCGGTTATAAAAACGAAATTGGAGAAACCGTGCTCGACAAAATTCTCGACACGGCGGGCCAGAAAGGCACCGGCAAGTGGGCGGTGGCGTCCGCATTGGACGCCGGCCAGCCGCTGACCCTAATCGGTGAGGCGGTTTTTACGCGTTTTCTGTCGGCCCTCAAAAGCGAGCGCGTTGCAGCGTCCAGGGTTCTCAGCGGACCGCAGACTGCCTTCAACGGCGATAAGGAAGCCATGACCGACGATTTAGAGCAGGCACTTTATGCGTCCAAGATTGTATCCTATGCGCAAGGGTATCAGCTGATGCAAGCTGTGGCGGCGAAAGAGGCTTGGGACCTCAACTACGGAGGCATCGCGCTGATGTGGCGCGGGGGCTGCATCATTCGTTCGGCGTTCTTAGGAAAAATCAAGGAAGCCTTCGACGCCAAATTCGATCTGGTGAATTTGCTGCTTGACCCCTTTTTCAAACAAGCGATCGAAACTGCGCAGGCGGGCTGGCGGCGGGTGACGGCTGCGGCTGTGCAATTGGGCATTCCGATGCCGGCGATCAGCGCGGCGCTGGCCTATTATGACGGCTACCGCACGGCAGTGCTTCCCGCGAATCTGCTTCAGGCGCAACGTGACTATTTCGGCGCCCATACTTATGAGAGAATCGACAAACCTAAGGGTGAGTTTTTCCACACCAATTGGACGGGTCATGGCGGATCCACCTCTTCATCCACTTATGATGTTTAGAAAGAGCCGGCAGTATTTTAAGAGGAATGCTGGTGAAGTTGGCAGCGCAGAAAAAGTCAGCTGGAAAACAAAAAATTAATGACCCTGGGAGAACCCAAATGTTACAGGATAATCATAGTTTAATAAGCTCAGGGACACCCATAACCAGCTATTGGTTTCACAAGTTCATCCGCTCGACTGGAAAAATCCCGAGCCTGCATCACACTACAACCTTGTCGTCATCTGAGAAGGAACCGCCGGACTAGTGGGTGCGGCAAGCAATGGGCTTCAACGGTTTGCTTCACATAGGCGACACAGCATGACTGATGCGCAATATGATCGCCTGAGGACTGGACTTTCACCTGGACAAATTAGAAAGACTTGTCAACACATTGGAGAATTGCGGCACCGCAGGAGAATTAATCACATAGAATTAAACGGTAACTGTTCAATTTCTTAGTTTCCCGCCCTGCTGACGCTTGAAGTCCGAGTAAGTCCGGCGGTTCAGCCGGAGGTTGTTCCGGTATGAGAAATTGCCGACCAAGCTGATTAGGGGTTTGCGACTTTGCCACAAGCTGCTCCAAACCCTGCGCAAAATCTGCGGCATGGAATAGAAGTCCCGGTCGCAACAGATCATTTCATCGATGATGCCGTCGACAGACAGATTCTTATACCGGACCACCGGGAAGGTCAGCGTGTAATATTTCCAGTCCTCGGGGAACGTGTTG